>CAYHCW010000548.1:0-2251 GCA_964355025.1 uncultured Gemmatimonas sp.
GGGCTCGGGTCGGGGCAGCCGACGATGCGGATGGTGGTGATGTAGTGCGCCGGCACCATGCGCGTGTAGTTCGGATGGAACTGGTCGTCGAGACCGTGCGCCTTGAGCCAGTCGTAAATGGCGTCGATGCGGTCGGCGACGATGAGCGCCGGGCCGGCGACCTTCTTGGCGAGGAAGTAGCGGACGGGCCGGTCGAGCGACCGGGCAATTCGCACCATTTCGCCGGCACGAGCGACGATGGCGAAGGACCCCCCGATGGCGCGCACCGACTCGGGCGTGCCGTCCAGGATCCGCGTCCGGGCCTCGTCGACCGAGAGGTCGTCGAGGTGGTTGAGCGCGGGGTCGGTGAGGTCGACGAGTTCGCCAACGTACTGGTGCATTGCGGGCTCCGGCGGTTTGATGGCTGAAAAGTAGCCATCTGGCTCCGGCCGGGCGAGGCGAGGGGTCGCCGGGCCTCCGGGCGCCGCCGGTGACGGATCAGGCAATCGCCGGGTAGGTCGTAGGGTAAAGATGGGCCGGGGTGTCCTCTTGCGCCCTACAATACGTACACGCATCTTCTGACGTTCAGAAAAAGTGACCCAAAGGTAGCCAGTGTGTTACGACTCGCGCCCACGCGCGCGTCGACGCGAGCTGGATACCGCAGGCGTTGTTGCCGTGGGCCGCTCCCCTCACCCCGCAGTACAGAGGCATTCATCATGCAATCTGCGAAGATCCAGCGGTTGTTCGTCCTGGTCGGAGCGGTAGCCGCGCTCGCGCTGACCACGGGCACGGCCTCCGCGCAGAGCGCCGTGTTCAGCGGCACGGTTTCGTCGGCGGGCTCCCCGCTGGGCGGCGCCAGTGTCGCGATTCCGGAGCTCGGCGTCGGCGCCATTACGTCGCTTGACGGCAAGTATTCGTTCACGATTGACCTGGCGAAGGCTGGCGGCGCCGGGCGGAACGTGACGGTCGTCGCCCGCTTCATCGGCTACAAGCCGAAGCGGATGCCGACGAAGCTTGCGGCGGGACGCAATGTCAAGGACTTCGCACTCGACAAGGACATCCTGTCGCTCGACCAGGTGGTCGTGACGGGCGTGAGCGACGCGACGTCGCAGCGGAAGACGGCCTTCACGGTGAGCGTCGTGGACGCCACGGCGATCAAGGAAGTGCCGTTCACGTCGGCCGCGGCGTCGCTCTCGGGCAAGGTCGCCGGGGCGAGCGTGGTGACGACGAGCGCGCAGCCGGGCAACGAGCCGGCCATCCGCCTGCGCGCCTCGACGAGCCTCACGGGGCGCCAGGATCCGCTGGTCATCGTGGATGGCACGATCACGCGGCTGGGCCTGGCCGACATCAACTCGCAGGACATCGACCACATGGAAGTCATCAAGGGCGCGGCGGCGAGTTCGCTGTACGGCTCTGATGCGGCCAACGGCGTGGTGCAGATCTTCACCAAGCGTGGCGCCAACCTGGCCGAAGGCCAGACGGTGGTGCAGGTGCGCAACGACTATGGCAACAGCGTGCTGCCGCACAACGTGGCCGGCAACATGTCGCACAACTACCAGCTGAACGCCGACGGCAGCTTCAAGCTCGACGCCAACGGCAACCGGACGCCCGAGAACGACAGGGTCTCGGACAACAAGTATCCGGTGGTGTACGACCAGCTCGGTGAGGTGTTCAAGCCGGGCGCGGCGATGAACAACTACATCTCGATCGGCCAGCGTCGCGGCAACCTGAACTACAACGCCTCGTTCGAGAACACCAAGGAAACCGGCGTACTGAACCTGCTGAACGGCTTCAGCCGCCAGAACATGCGCCTCAATCTCGACCAGTCGATGTCGGACAAGCTGGACTACCAGGTGGGCGCGTTCTACGGGCGCTCGCACGCCGACCAGGCGGAAGGCGCGGCCGACATCTTCTTCGGCCTGCGTTTCCTCGAGCCGAACATCAACCTGGCGGCCAAGAACAAGGACGGTTCGCCATACAACGCGGCCATCAAGCAGGCGCCGCTCTCGGGCAACGTGTCGAACCCGCTGTACCGACTGAACAACGCGTCCGTGACCAACGACCGCGACCGGTTCTCCGGCAACCTGAAGGTGCGCTTCAAGCCGGTGACCTGGCTCACGGCGGAAGGCAACGTCAACTACGACCAGCTGTCCGAGAACTACAAGTCGTTCCGGCCCACCGGGTTCCTGAACTCGTCGGGCGGCGCGGACAAGGGCGGCCTGTTCCAGTCGGCCCAGTCGAACCGGACGACCAACATGGGCGCGACGCTCAC
>CAYHCW010000549.1:0-2236 GCA_964355025.1 uncultured Gemmatimonas sp.
ATCAAGGCGGGCATGGATACGCGCGAAGTCGTTGCGCGGTTCGAAGCCGAACGCCAGGCCCTCGCCGTGATGGACCACCCGAACATCGCCAAGGTGCTCGATGGCGGGGCCACGGCGGAAGGGCGTCCGTATTTCGTAATGGAGCTGGTGAAGGGGATCGCCATTACCGAGTACTGCGACACGCACCGGCTGTCCACCCGCGAACGGCTGCAGGTCTTTGTCGAAGTCTGCCACGCCGTGCAGCACGCGCACCAGAAAGGCGTGATTCATCGCGACATCAAGCCGTCGAACGTGCTGGTGATGCTGCAGGACGGCAGGCCCGTGCCGAAAGTCATCGACTTCGGCATCGCCAAGGCCCTCGCGCAGCCGCTCACCGAGCACTCGATGCTCACCGAGATCGGCCGCGCCATCGGCACGCCGGCCTACATGAGTCCCGAGCAGGCCGATCCGTCGGCCCTCGACGTCGACACCCGCACCGACATCTACTCGCTGGGCGTGATGTTGTTCGAGCTGCTCGTCGGCCGACTGCCGCTCGATCCCAACGAGGTGGGGCTCGCCATATACCTCATGCGACTCGCACAGCGCGAGACGTCGGTGAGCACGCCCAGCGCCAAGTTCAGCACGCTGGGCCATGCCGCCGGTTCCGTGTCGATGCAGCGTCGCTCGGACCCCAAGTCGCTGCGCCGCGAGCTGCGCGGCGACCTCGACTGGATCGTGATGAAGGCGCTGGAGCCCGACCGCACGCGGCGCTACGAGACGGTCAACGGGCTGGCGATGGATATCCAGCGTCATCTGCACGACGAGCCGGTGATCGCGCGTCCGCCCTCCACCCTGTACCGTCTCTCCCGTTTCACCCGTCGCAATCGCCTCGCGGTGGCTGCGGGCGCAATTGTTGCGGCGACGCTGGTGATCGGATTGTCGGTGGCGGCCATCGGACTGGTGCGCGCGCGTCGTGCGGAGGCCCTTGCCCGGCAGGAAGCGGAGACGTCGCGTCAGGTCGCGAACTTCCTCACCGGGTTGTTCAAGGTGTCGGACCCCAGCGAGGCGCGCGGCAACAGCGTGACGGCGCGCGAGATCCTCGATCGCGGCGCAGCGCGCATCGGCGGGGATCTCGCCGAACAGCCGCTCGTGCAGGCGCAGCTCATGCACACGATGGGCATAGTCTATCGCGAGATGGGCCTCTTCTCGCAGGCGCAGCCGCTGCTCGAGCAGGCCATTGCGACGCGTCGCGCGCGCGTCGCCGACGACGATGCGGCCCTGCAGGCGAGCCTGCTGGAGCTGGCGCGGCTCGAGCAGCAGCAGGGCCGGTTTGCCGCTGCCGAGTCGCTGTATCGCACGACGCTCGCCGTGCGCGAGCGCACGCTCGGACCCAACGATCCCGACCTTATGGTGACGCTCAGTGCGCTGGGCGGCATGCTCGTCACCCGAGGCCGGTACCCCGAAGCCGAGTCACTGCTGACGCGCGCGGTGGCCCTGCGGGCGCGGAACCCGGCGCCGGACGACGCGGACTACGCACGGACCCTTCGGCACCTGGCGTCCGCGTACCTCGCCGAGGGGCGCTACGCGGACGCCGAACCGGCGTTCCGGCGCGCACTGGCGATGTACGAGCGTGTTGCCGGCGCCGATCATCCGGACGTCGGGCGTGCACTTAACAACCTCGGCATCGTCTACTACGGCCTCAAGCGGTACGACGAGGCGGAGCAGCACTACCTGCGCGCCGAAGCGAACCTCTCCAGGTCGCTGGGCGAGGATCATCCCAACGTCGCGTCGATCAACATCAACCTTGGCGAGATCGCCTGGCGCCGCCAGCGGCTCCCCGATGCGGAAATGCGGTTGCGGCGCGCACTCGCCATCCTCGCGAAACGGGTGGACCCGGCCCACCCGAGCATCGCGACGGCGGAGTACGACCTGGCCAACGTCGTGCGCGACGCCGGACGGCTCGCCGAGTCGGAGCCGCATTACCGCAAGGCGCTGCAGATTCGCGAAACGGCGTTCGGGCGCGACGCCCCCGCAGTCGCCGAAGTCCTGGTGGAGTTCGCAAAAGTGCAGCGCCTGCGCAACCGCGCCGCCGAGGCGGAGCAGATGGAACTGCGAGCGCGGGCAATTCCGGCGGCGCGTCCGTAGGCTCGCCGGCGCAGGTGCGCCGGCGGCGGCTACGGTTTCACGTCGCTCCGCAGCACTTGCACCTCGATGCTGCTGTTGCGGTACACGGTCTGCGTCGCCTTGATGAAATCCG
>CAYHCW010000550.1:0-2227 GCA_964355025.1 uncultured Gemmatimonas sp.
CGAGCGACGGGGCGCTGCGCGCGCGCCGCCAGCCGTCCGGCGGCTCGTGCTCGCCCGAGGGCCGTGCGGCGTCGGGAGGTGCGGAGATAGTATGAGACACGGACAGAAGTTAGTACGTACTAACATTTGGCGCAAGTGCGGGGGACCGTGCTAATTACCCGCACGACACGGACCCCCAGAGAGGATCCATGCGCCGCGCCTTCCTCGCCTTCGCCCTCGTTCTCGCTGCCGTCCCGGCCGCCGCTGTCGCCCAGCAGGCCACGCCAGCTTCGCCGGCCGCCACGGGCCAGCAGCATCCGCTGTCGCTCACCGACCTGCTCACGTGGAAGTCCATCCGCACGCCGCAGGCGTCCAACGACGGCAAGTGGTTTGCCTACGTGCTCGCCCCCAACGAGGGCGACGCCGACGTCGTCATTCGCCCGGCGGCGGCCGGGGGCAAGGAGCTGAAGTTCGCCATCGGTGAGGCGCCGGCCGGTGGTGGAGGACCCGGCGGTGGGGGCGGGGCCGCCCCAGCCGTGAGCTTGTCGGGCAACGGTCGCTGGGCGGCATTCACCGTCTTCCCGAAGTCCGCCGACGCCAAGAAGGCTCGGCGCGACCGCCGGACCCTGACGAACAAGCTGTCGGTCATCGAGCTCGCCACCGGCACCAGGCGCGATTTCGACCGCGCGCGCGCGTTTCGTTTTGCCGGCGACAAGTCCGACTGGCTGGCGGTGCATCACGCGGCGCCCGATGCGCCGGCTGCTGGAGGCGCGGGAGCCGCGGCTGCCGCGCCCACGGGCCCATCGAGTGGGGGCACGATGCTCGAGCTCGTGAACCTCGCCGGCGGCACTCCAATCACGCTGGCCGGAGTGGGCGAGTTCGGCTTTGACGAGTCAGGGCGCTGGGTTGCCTACACCATTGATTCGCGCGACCTCATTGGCAACGCCGTGCAACTGCTCGAGCTCGCCACGGGCATCACGCGCTCGCTCGACGCACAGAAGGCGAGCTATCGCCGCCTGGCGTGGGTGGATTCAGGCGACGCGCTGTCGGCGCTGCGCTCCACCGTGGACAGCGCCTCCAACGACACGTCGTACGCCGTGATCGGCTGGTCGCACCTTGCAGCGGCGACGCCGACCAGGGTGGAAGTGACCGCAAAGTCGGCCGGCATCGACGGTGGCCTGGTGGTGAGTGGCGACCGCGCCCCACGCTGGGGTGAGACGCAGAACGTGTTGTACTTCGGTTTGCGCGAACCACGCGCGCCGCGTCCGCGGGAAGCCGGTTCGTTTACGCCGCCAAGTCCGGGGGGCGTCGCACCAGGTGCGGGAAACACCGGCCAGGTGGCGGCCGCACCGCAGACCGACGAGGACACGCCGTCGCTGATTCTCTGGCACTGGAAGGACCCGCGCCTGCAGAGCCAGCAGCAGGTGCAGGAAACGGCGGACAAGGGCTTCAGCTATCTCGCGGCGTTCAGCGTCGGCGCGAACAAGGTGGCGCGCCTGGCCGATGCCGCGATGCGCGACGTTGCCACGTCGAATCGCGACCGCTGGGCGGTGGGCACGGACATCACGCCCTACGAGCGCCAGGCGAGCGTGGACGGCAAGGCGTTTCGCGACCTGTACGCCATCGACATCACCACCGGCACGCGCAAGGCGCTGGCCACCAAGCTGCGCGGCGGCGGCGGGTTTGGCGGCGGCGTGAGCTTCGCCCCCGATGGCGAGCGCCTCGCCTACTACGACGACGGCGATTACAAGGCGTACGAGTTTGCCACGGGCACGACGCGCACGCTCACCACGGGCGTTGCCGCGACCTTCTGGGATGACGAAGACGATCACAACACCATCAAGCCGCCGGCCGCGCAGCCGCTGGGCTGGAGCAAGGATGGCAGCGCCCTGCTGGTGCGCGACAACTGGGACATCTGGAAGCTGCCGCTGAAGGGTGCGGCCCAGAACATCACGGGCAACGGCAAGAAGGACCGCATTCGCTATCAGGCGCGCGTGGGCACGCCGTTCCGCGAGCGCGGCATCGACCTCACCAAGCCGATGTTCGTGGAGACCTACGGCGAGTGGACCAAGAAGGAAGGGCTCGCGCGCGTGGATGGCGCAAAGGGCGGCGCCACGACCATCGCCTGGGAAGACGCCAAGGTGGACTATCGCAAGGCGCGCGACGCCGACGCCTGGTTCTTCACCCGGCAGACCGTGGTGAGGTTCCCCGACTGGTACGCCACCGACGCGGGACTCGCCGGCGAACG
>CAYHCW010000551.1:0-2211 GCA_964355025.1 uncultured Gemmatimonas sp.
AGAAGATCAAGGGCAACGACTTCATGACCAAGGTGCGCGTCGCCTGACGCTGCCCCCCACCTTCCGAGGAGACCCATGAGTTCCACGCACCATCCCGAGGACCGCAAAGCCGCCTTCACTGGGCTGATCGTGGGCACGGTTGCATTGATTATCGTCGTCGTGGCCATCGTGAAGATGACGAATGCAAAGTTTGCGACCCACGAGAAACCCGTCGCCGAAGCAACCCGGTAAGGAACTTGATGTCAGAGACAGAGCGCCCCCCCGCCGCTGCCGGCGTGGGGGCGTTTTCGTTGCCTCGCGGCGCGACGTGGCTTCCCGCCCTTGCCGTCGGCGCCCTCGTCGTCGGCGGCGCCGTGCGCCTCGCCCGCCCCGACAATCCGTGGGTCTGGCGCATCTGGATGGTCGTGCTCGTTGCCGCCGGCCTTCCGGTGGTTATTCGCACGGTGCGGGGCCTCCTGCGCGGCAATTTCGCCGCCGACGTCGTAGCCACGCTGTCCATTGTGGGCGCCACCCTGCTTGGCCAGCCGGTGGCCGGGCTCGTCATCGTGCTGATGCAGACGGGCGGCGAGTGGCTGGAGCACTACGCCGAGGGGCGCGCGTCCAACGCCGTGCGCGCGCTCGAGGAGGCCGCCCCGCGCACGGCGCATCGCCAGCGCGCCGACGAACAGTACGACGACATCCCGGCCGAGGGCATCGCGATTGGCGACCTGCTGCTCGTGCGCCCCGGCGAGATGCTCCCGGCCGACGGCGTCGTGCACAGCGGGCGGTCGCATCTCGATGTGTCGCGGCTCACTGGCGAGGCGCCGCCCGAGATGGTGCAGGCCGGCAGCGACGTGCGGTCGGGCGCGGTGAACCTCGAGGGCGCCATCGTCGTGCGCGCCACGCGCCGGGCGAGCGAGTCGCTGTATGCGCGCATCGTCGAGCTCGTGCGCACCGCGCAGTCGGAAAAGTCGCCCATCCAGCGGATGGCCGACCAGTACGCCATCTGGTTCACGCCGCTCACGCTGGCCGTGTGCACGCTGGCCTGGTTCGTGACGCACGACCCGCTGCGCGTGCTGGCCGTCCTCGTGGTCGCCACCCCCTGCCCACTGCTGCTGGCCACGCCGGTGGCGATCATCGGCGGCATCAACCGCGCGGCGCGGCACCAGGTCATCGTGCGCAGTGGCGGGGCGCTCGAGCGCCTCGCCAGCGTCAATACCGCGGTATTCGACAAGACGGGCACGCTGACACTCGGCCGCCCCGAAGTGGTGGCCGTTGACGCGTATGGCACCTGGGCGGAGGCCGATGTGCTCCGCCTGGCTGCGGCGGTGGAGGTCGGCTCCGGGCACCACCTCGCGCGCAGCACCGTCGACGCGGCTGCGAAGCGCGGCATCGCGTTGCCGGCGGCGGCGCACGTGGTGGACTCGCCGGGACTTGGCGTGCGCGGCACGGTGGACGGCCGCGACGTCGCGGTGGGCGCCACGGCGTGGCTCTCCACGCTCTTCCCCGCACAGCGCGAGGCGATCACGGCTGCGCGGGGTGCCGGGCTGCGCGGGGTGGTGGCCGTCGACGGCGAGATTGCCGGCGCCATCGAGTACGCCGACCAGGCGCGCGAGGGGCTGCACGGCTTTTTCGACCAACTGCGGCACCTCGGCCTGCGGCGCATCGTCCTGCTCTCGGGCGATCACCAGGCCAACGTCTCGGGACTCGCCAGCGCCTTCGGCATCACCGACGCGCGCGGCGACCTGCTGCCGCAACAGAAGGTCGAGGCCGTGAAGGAGTTGATGCAGAGCGGGCACAAGGTGGTGATGGTGGGCGACGGCACCAACGACGCGCCGGCGCTCAGCGCCGCCACGGCGGGCATCGCGCTGGCGGCGCACGGCGGCGGCATTGCCGCCGAGGCGGCCGACGCGGTGATCCTGTGCGACGACATCACGCGGGTGGCCGATGCCATTCGCATCGGGCGGCGCGCGGTCGGCATCGCGCGCCAGAGCATATACGCCGGACTCGGGCTCAGCGGGCTGGCGATGGTGGCCGCGGCGATGGGATTTTTTTCACCAACAACCGGCGCGTTGGTGCAGGAAGCCATCGACGTCGCCGTCATATTGAACGCTGTGCGCGCCTCCACCGAATAACGTAGATTGTCCCTTGTCACACGGCGCACCCCAGCCGGGGCCGCGCGCGATCACCACCCTGTGGAGCAGCGATGAACGCTCGCCTCGACTCGTTCTC
>CAYHCW010000552.1:0-2211 GCA_964355025.1 uncultured Gemmatimonas sp.
GTCTTTACCCCGGTCAAACACCCCATCCAGGTTGACGACGTGGAAGTGTAGTTTGAGGTTCAGGGCGGAACCAAATCTTTGTATTGCCGTTACCGCGCCGCTTTTCCCGTGCTTCCGACCCGTCGCCTTCCGATACCAACGCTCGATCCGGCGGAGCGCGATCCGCAGCACCCCGTCCGCCAGCTCCGCGTGCCGAGCGAGGAGCCATCGCCGCTTCCACGGCACCGGCCACAGGAGGGGCAAAACCCGCGGGTCTTGCAAGAGAACAGCACGAGCTGGCCTGCGACGGCATCCCTACCGGTCTCCGCGTCGCCGTTCGCGCCGAGCCCCTTCGTCAACCTCTGGCCGAGGAGCAGTCGAAGCGGAGCAGCCGAGCGCTTCAGGTCCTGGGCGTCGGTATTCGCTGCGATGAAGGTGGCGTCGATGGTTCCTGCCCCCACCATGCGGTTCAGGGCGTTGCCGGCGCCGCTGCCGATCGCCACGATCGTCGGGGTCACCCGGAGCCCGGGGCCGGCGCAGGTGGTTCCTGCTCCGCGAGGGCATCGAGCAGGAGGCGAGCCATCTCCACGCGAGCCAGATCTGGAAACCCGGAGAGCCCTGGGGTCTCGTTGCTCTCCATGACGACCCAGCCGCCATCCGTTTCCAGCGCATCCACCGCAAGGAGCGTGGCGCCCAAGTGCCGGGCCAACCCCCGTGTCATCCGCTCCAAGTCGGGCGGCGGGTCGATCATCCGGCTCTTGATGGTGTCCACGTTGGCTCGCCAGCCCCGCCCACGACGTTCCATGCCGAACACCGCGTCACCGATGAGGAGGCAGCGCACGTCCCGCTTGTGGGGGATGAACGGCTCCACCGTTGCATAAGTCTCGGCGGCGAACGCCAGGTCGCGGATCTCGCCCCAGGCGTCGGGGTCATCCACCTTGGCCTTCCCGAAGCCGCCGTGCAACCCACCGACTTTGAGGACGCGCGGGTACTCGACTGCGACTCGTTCGAGCACCTCGGTGTCGCTGACGGCGTCGAACCAGGGAGCGGGGAGGCCCGCCTCCCGGAGCGAGGACAGCATCCCGAGCCGGTCGAAGTTGCGGAGCAACACTGCCGCCGAGTTCACGCAGGGCACGCCGGAAAGCCGAATGACTTCGAGCGCGGTGCGCTGCCGATCGTCCGGCCGAATCGCGCCGACGCGCCACAACACGCCGTCTACCTGGCCAGCTTGGGCTCGATCGATGGCGAAGAGCCGGCGGTTCCGCAGGACCCAGTGCGTGTCCTGCACGCGGTGAACCACGACTTCGTGCGGCGCCAGGTACTCCTCCCACCCGCGCTCACCGTTGACGACGACGATCCTCATCCCGTCCCGGTATCCCGAGCATCAGGGAGGCGGGGGATAGGGCGGATGAATGGCCTGGCGGGAGGGACACGCCGGCAGCGTACACCCGCTTCGGGTCGCCCGGCAAGCACGCGGCCCGCCAATAATCCGACGATCGGAGCGAAAAAGCCGGGGTTGCGCGCAGCTCCGCCCACCGGCCCCGTCTACGCTGGTGCGTAGACCCCCCGGTCGTCGCCCCCACTGGGTGGACGAGGCGGCCCCGTCGAGCGCAGCAGGCTCGTGGTGATGGTCAGCGCGGCGGGGGAGCCCTCGACGACCGTTCGGAGCCGCATGGGCTTCCCACAGTCTGGACATTCCCAGCCGTTAACGCCAAATACCCTCTTGAGCAACTCCGCCCAGCCCAACGGCGCGTCGTCGGGAAGCTTGTTGCGGCCCCGCTTCCCATCGCGCTTCACCAGCCGCAGCGACGCCCGAGCCTCGCGCTCCGCCTCCGTCGAGCTCGGCACCTTGGGCACCACCTCGGCCCGCCAGGCGGCGTTGCCGGCGAGTACCCCGGCGTACAGGAGCTGGTTCGCGCGGAAAGGAGGCACAATCGCGGCGAGCTTTTCAGTAAGTTCTAAGCATGAAAGTTCGATTGCAGAGGTCCCATCGCTCCAGACTCTTTTCATTCCGACGCGCACCCGCCCATCGGGCAGCCGCTCGATGCGCGCGGCGGCCAGCGGCGGACGGAGAATGTAGCGACAGAGCCGCTCCAGCCCCGAGCGATCATGGGCGGCGAGGGCGACGTTGGCGTGAACATTGTAGCCGTCGAAGCTCGCACACCGCGGCCCCAGCGCGAACTCCTTCCCGCCAAGCGTGATGACCTTCCGCACCCGTTTGCCCGCCCGCTC
>CAYHCW010000553.1:0-2200 GCA_964355025.1 uncultured Gemmatimonas sp.
CGATCTTGCCGGTGATGTCGGCCGACAGGTCCACCTTGGTGCGCGGCGTCACCTGGCCGCTCGCGGTCACCGAGGCCACGAGGTCGCGCTTCTGCACCCCCTCGATGCGCACTTCGGTGCCCTTCTTCTTCGACTTCGCCACCTGCAGGTAGCCGACGCCGCCCACGGCAAGCACGCCGACGCCAATCAGGATCCACTTGGTACGCTTGGTCATGGTCAGTCTCTAGTTAGCGAAGGGGACGGCCGACCGCGATTTCCAGCGCGGTCCAGGCACGATGATAGTCGTAGATGGCGGTGATCCGGTCGGTCGACGCGCGCTCGTAGTCGTTGCGGGCCTGCACGAGCTCGACAAAGGTGCTGGCGCCGACTCGATAGCGCTCCTGCGCCAGCGCCAGCGCTTCCTGCGCGGCGGCGGCGTTCTGGTCCTGCAGGCGCACCGTCCGGAAGCCGGCCTGCAGCGATGTCCACGCCGACGCCACGTCGGCCGCGAGCTGCAGCTCCTGCTTGCGGACGTCGTAGCGCGCGTTGTCGCGCGTCAGCTGTGCTTCCTGCAGCCGCTGCTCACGGCCAAAGCGGTCGAAAAGCGGCAGCGACAGCGACAGCGACAGGTTGTACGGACTCGACGTGAAGTCGAACGGGAACGTCTTGTTGCCGTCGCGCAGCGCCTGGGCCTGCGCGTCGGTGAACTGGATGGCGTTGCACTTGCCGATGGTGGACGACATGCCGGCGCCGCGGCGCAGCGAGTCGGTCGTGAAGCAGCTGGCCTGGCTCGACAGCGTGCCGCTTCGGGCCTGCTGGATGAGGAAGCTGTCGTTCTTGTACTGGTTGGAGTAGCCGCCCAACTGTGCGCCGAGAGAAAGCGTCGGCGTGTACGCGCCCCTGGCCGTGCGCACGCCCAGCAGCGCCGCCTGCTGGCGTGACTGGTAGCCCAGCAGTGTGGGGTTGTTCTTGCGGGCGATCTCCATCAACTGGCCGATCTCGAACGACGGCTCGGTCACCGTGGTCAGCGGCACCAGCGAGACGGGGCCGGGCTGCGCCACGCCGAGCTGCTGGAAGAGCTTCACCCGGTCGATTTCGGATGTGTTGCGGGCGCGGAGCGCCGTCACCTGCTGCTGCCCCACCGCCACTTCGGCGCGCTTGACGTCGAGCGTGGTGCCCGAGCCGACCCCGGCGCGTGCCTTGGCCAGTTCGAGGTCCAGCTGCACCTTGGTGAGCAGCGAGTCCTGCAGCGCCGCGTTGGCGGTGCTCTGCAGCGCCGCGAGGAACTGCGAACTGACGGCGTTGCGCAGCATCAGGTCGGCCACCGACACGTCCGCCTCGGCGGCGTCCATGTTGGCCTTCGCCCGCCGCAGCTCGCTGAGCGTGGTGGCCGAGAACCGCGCGTTGAAGTTCAGCCCCCAGCTGCTCGAGATGATGTCCGAAGTGGCGCCGAAGGCCACGCCGCCGAAGACCTCGGGCTTGCCCTGGCGATAGCCGGAGCCGAACGACGCGTCGGCGCTGGGCATGAAGGCGCCGTAGGCCGACCGCAGTTGCAGGGCAGCGCGCGTGCGGCCTGACAACTGCTGCTGGTATGTGGGGTTGTTCTTCTTGGCGATGCCCAGGGCGTCGTCGAGCGTCAGCGTGCTCGGCGCCGCCGACTGCGCGGCGGCTTGCAACGCGACTCCAGATACGACGAGGGCGGTCAGGAACTTGCGCATGGGCAGTATGGAATCCGAGCTAAGGGTTCGACGGGAAGTACGGGGGTGCGTGGCGCGGAGTTTCAAATTGCCACATGCCAGAAGCGAACGGTCCCGGACGCGGCGACCGTCGCCACCGGCAGGCCGTCCGGTCAGCGGTTGGGGGACTGCGGCGCATCGTCGCGAACCGCCAAAAACCGCTCGGCGGGGATCGCGACTTTGAGCAGGCGCCCAACGCTATCTGTCCAAACCTCCCGGACCGTGCCGGAAGTTCCCTCGCGCACGACGAACTTGCGGGCGTCGAGCGGCTGGAGCGCGATGGACACAGGGTCCGGCCCGGCATCCTCGACCGTCAGCACCACGATCACGCCGCGCGACGGCACCACGACCGAAACGGTCCCCGGGCCCCGGGCAACCACAAACTGCAGCAGATGCAGCACGCCATCCTCGAGCACCAGTGCCGCGTTCGGGAGCAGGATCTCGCGGGCCGACTCGCCCGACGTGCGGACGGCGCGGGCACTGAA
>CAYHCW010000554.1:0-2193 GCA_964355025.1 uncultured Gemmatimonas sp.
GGCTCGTCGGGGGCGAATTCGCCCGCGCCAAGGAAGATCTCGCGGTCGAGTGTGACGGCGCGCGCGTCATGCGCGGCGGCGGTGCTGGCGCCGCGTGCGCCCGCGTGCAGGGTCACGTCGCCGAGGTTGGCGCCGGTGGCGGCCTCGAGCTCGTCCCGCAGCGACCCCGGCAGCCGCATCCCATCGCCGGCCACCTCGCCGAGGAGGTGGAGGCCAAACGGATCATCACCGGGCATCGGGGACGTCGACGGCGGGGCGCTCGGAGCCACGGCGATATCAGTGGCGGCGGTGGGCAGCGCGGGTGCCGGGCTCCGTGACCGCGCGATGTCGGCGGTGGTCCTGGGCATCCGGGTCCGCAGGCCCGGACCAGCGCCCGCTCGGCCGGATGAGCCCCGGACGCCCCCGGCCGCCGGGTTGGCGGGCAGGGTTCCCATCGATGGCGCACGCTTGTCGTCGAGGTCGGGCATCGTCTGACTGGCCTATCGACCGATCCAGTGGACGGTTGCGTCGCATCGCGGATTTCTCGACTCGGTCACCGCTTCGGGTGGCGCCGATCGAGGATGTGGCCTCGACACGCCGTCGAGCATCACCCCAGGCCGGTGAGCGCCAGCCGCCGCGAGTGCCTCGGTCTCCCCAATGCGAGGGGCTCGGCGAGCGCGGGCGGCGGCGTAGCGGTGGTCAGCGATCTGTGCGCAGGCGGTCCATGGTCGTGTCCCTATAGTTGTGTAGAAGCCGGTTTCTTGGGCTCCAAGAAAAGAAGGGGGAACCTCTTGGTTGAGACACCGAGAAGGAACCCCTTGAAGAAATCAAAACGATCCCTTCGCGACCAGGCTACCCAGCTCGTGATCCCGACGCAAGAAGACTTCCAACTCGACCTCGCGGCCAGGTGCCGGCAGGCGGTGCAGCGCGCCATCCAGGTCATCCTGGATGAGGAGCTGGAGCGCCTGGTCGGCGCCGGGCCGTACCAGCGCTCCGATCAACGCGTCGACGTCCGCAACGGCGCGTACGACCGCCGGCTCGTCACCACCACTGGCGAGGTCAGCGTTCGCGTCGGCCGCACGCGAGCCGGCGGTTCCGCGACCGAGCCGCTGGGGCGCTACCGGCGGCGCCAGCGGGAGATCGACGACGCCATCACCGAGACGTATGTGCGCGGCGCGTCGACGCGGGACATCGCGCCCATCACCAAGGTGCTCCTCGGCAAGCGCGTCGAGCGTTCGACCGTGAGCCGGGTGACCCGCCGACTCGAGGACGAGGTGGAGGCGTTGCGCACCGAGCAGCTCACCGAGCCGATCACGTACCTGTTCCTCGACGCCACGTTCATCGACGCGCGCTGGGCTCGCACCGTCGAGAACGTCTCGGCGCTGGTCGCCTATGGCGTCGGCCCCGATGGCCACCGTCGGCTCCTCGCCGTGCACATCGGCACCCAGGAGTCCGAGGCGAGTTGGGCCGGCCTGCTCCGCGAGTTGGTCGGGCGCGGCCTCTCCGGCGTCCGCCTGATCATCGCTGACGCGCACGCCGGGCTCCTCCTCGCCACGCGCAAGGTCCTGCCCGAGGCCCGCCAGCAGCGCTGCACCGTCCACCTCATGCGCAACGTGCTCGCCCACGTCCCCACCCGCCACCAGAAGCGCATCGGCCGCGAGCTCGTCACCGTCCTTCACGCCGCGAGCCTCGTCGAGGCCAAGAAGGCGCTGCGCAGCTTCCGCGACCGCTTCGCCGGCCAGTTCGCCGAGGCCGTCACCTGCCTCGAGGGCGGCTTCGCCGCCGCCACCCAGTACTTCGCGTTGCCCGAGGCTCACTGGCTTCGCATCCGCACGAACAACGGCCTCGAGCGGCTCCACGGCGAGATCAAACGCCGCACCCGCGCCGTCGGCGCCTTCCCCGACCGCGCCAGCGCCCTGCGCCTGATCACGACCGTCGCTCTGCAGTCCGTCTCCATCTGGAGCGACCGCATCTACCTCGACCTGACCCTGCTCGACGCTCCCTGCGCCGCCGCCGCGTGACCTGTGCCCGCCCCATGCACCTCGTGCTCTCTCGACAGCGCGGACCGCAGCGCGCGGCGTCTGCCGCGACGCGAGGACCGCACCGCGCGGCGACCGAGGTCCGCGACGTCGCCCACCGCGTGTCCGCGCGGAACCACCACCAACCAGGCGTGTTCCCCTTCCAGGCAACTACACATCAATCGGGACTTGACCG
>CAYHCW010000555.1:0-2189 GCA_964355025.1 uncultured Gemmatimonas sp.
GAGAAGCTGTCACAGGGGCTCAACGCATATCCGCAGCCCAACGCGACACGCTACGCGAATCCGGCGGTCTACACGTCTCGCGGCTACGCCTTCCTGCAGCCCGACATCACCTACAAGCTCGATGATCCGGGCCGCTCGGCGGTGGCCTGCGTGGTGCCGGCGGTAAAGGCAGCCATCGCCACGGGCATCGTGGACCCGGCGCAGGTGGGCCTGCAGGGGCACAGCTGGGGCGGCTACCAGACGAGCTTCATCACGACGCAGACCGACATCTTCAAGACGGCCATCGCCGGCGCGCCACTCACCGACATGGTGTCGATGTTCAGCTCGGTGTACTGGAATTCGGGGACGGCCAACCAGGGCATCTTCATCTCGAGCCAGGGACGGTTCTCCGATTCGTATGCCCGGAACCCCGACCCATACATCCGCAACTCGCCCAACCGGTTTGCCAACAACCTCAAGATCCCGTTCATGATCCTGCACAACGACCGGGACGGCGCGGTGGACTTCAACCAGGGCATTACCTACTACAACACGCTGCGCGAACTGGGCAAGGACGTGGTGTTGCTCGAGTACGTGGGCGAGAACCACGGTCTCGCCCGCGCCACCAACCAGAAGGACTACGCGGTGCGCATGCAGGAGTGGTTCGACACCTTCCTCCGCGACCAGCCGGCGCCCGACTGGCTGAAGACCGGCGTGCCGCGCCTGCAAATGGAGCAGCACCTCAAGGACCGCAAGCCGCTCGTGGACCCCACGGCAAAGAAGGCGGAGGAGAAGAAGGTGACGCCTTGAGCATTTGTTGAGGGGATGGTTTCCGAACTGCGGAACTCCCGATTGAGCGGATTTCGCGGATGCACACGGATACTGCAACTGCATGAAGAGGGGGGCGTCGGGCTGAGTCAGCAGCCCTACGCCCCCCTTTTCGTTGTTGTTGTATCCGCAGTTATCCGCGTAATCCGCGTAATCGGGAGTTCCGCAGTAACACCCGCCCACACACGACACCCTGCGGGAATTCCGCAGTTCATCCTGTTCTCACACGGAACGCAGCCGGTCACGCATCACGAACCACACCCCCCACCCCACGCACCAGCCGAAGAGCATGCCGAGTGTGACGTCGCTCAGGAAATGCGCGTGGGCCAGCACTCGCGTGATGCCGCACCCCGCGGCGAGCGAATACCAGACCCACCGCGCACGCGGAAAGAGGCGCGCCATCGCGGTGGCGGCAGCGAACGCCACCATCGTGTGACTGCTCGGCCACGCCAGCCCGCTGGTGGAGAACGGATGGTCGCTCCACGCGCGGAACCCGTAGAACCCGTCGTTGACCATCGGGCGCTCGCGCCGCAGCAGCAGCTTGAGGATCTCGGCGAGCAGCCCGCCGGCAAGCGTCGCCGTCACCAGGTACCAGGCACGCGCCGAAGCGCGCGCCGCCGCCTCGGGCCGTTCGTGCAGCCACATCGCCAGCGCCACCACGCCCCAGGTGGGGGCAAAGCCCATCACGCGCAGCAGGCGGGCCCAGTCGCGGTCGTAGACGTTTGCGATGTAACCGTGGTCGTACACCCACTTGTCGGCCAGCATCGGCAGCGCGCCGAACACCAGCACGCACCCCACCAGCCAGATGGTGCGCTGGGCCGTGCCGCCGCCCCACTGCGCGTTGGTCTCGCTCATCGACAAAGTCCCTCGAAGGTGCGCAGGATGCTCTCGGTCATGCCCCAGATGTCATGCTCGCCGTACGCGATGGCCTGGCGCCGAAGGCGGGCGCTGGAAAAGTGTATGGTGATTTCCTTCCGCCGCGCCGGATCAAACACATCGCGCAGGGGCGCCCAGAACGCCTCGGCGACCTCTTCATTGAGCACCAGCGTGGGGCGGGCACGGATGACAAAGACGTAGGGGCGCACGATGATCGGCGGAAGGCCCGGGTTGCGCGGACGCACTTCGTCGAGTTCGCCCAGCAGTTCGCCGTGCGCGGCGAGGTCGAGGCCGATTTCCTCGAAGGTCTCGCGCATGGCAGTGAGGTTCAGCGAGGTCTCGCCCGCATTCCGACGCCCGCCGGGGAGCGCAATCTGTCCGCTCCACGGGTCGCCGTCACGCGTGGCGCGCTTGATGAAGAGCGCCTCGAGCCCGTCGTCGCCAGCATGCAGCACCAGCGCCACGGCGGCCTCGCCAAACGGTTCGTCACGCTCGGCGCTCGCGGG
>CAYHCW010000556.1:0-786 GCA_964355025.1 uncultured Gemmatimonas sp.
TGACACTTCACACACCCCTCAGCGTACTCCAGCTGACTCCCGCAATCCGGGCACGACCCAATGAACTCCCCCGTATCGCGTGAGTTCCGCTCCATCTGCGCCGACTCCGCACCCACAACCACCGGAATCGAATACGATGGCGTCGGCATGGACGTCTGCATCGTCGAAGCTGACAGCAGGTCCTGCTGCACCCCCTGCTTGTCCTGCCACCACACGTACAGCGCCTGACCCACGGCATCGGGCATGCTCAGCACCTTGTTCGGCCCAAGCCCCACCGCGCGATCCGACGAAATGCCGCGTAGCTGCTTGTGGATCTCCATCAGCGGGATGCCACTGCGCAGCGCCAGCGAAATCATCCGCCCCAGCGCCTCGGCGTCGGCCATCGCGCTGCCGCCCGCCTTGCCCAGGTTGATGAACACCTCAAACGGCTGACCCTTCTCGTCTTCGGTCACGTTCACGAACATCACGCCCAGCGGCGTCTCGCGGCGAATGGTCGTGCCGCGCAGCTTGTCGGGCCGGCTGCGCTTCTGCCGACGATTGAGGTTCTCGGCCTCGGCGTCGAACAGGATCTTCTTCAGCCGGTCGTTCTCGGTCTCGATTTCGGCCAGCCGCCCAAGGAAATCGGCCTTCTCGCCCACCGTCGCGCCCTCGCCCTTTCGCTCGGCGGCGGCACCGGCCGTCGCGCCCGTGCTCAGCACCTGGCCGTCACGCGATCCGTCGCGATACACGGTCACACCCTTGCAGTTCATCTCGTACGCCATCTCGTAGATGGTGCGCACGTCGTCA
>CAYHCW010000556.1:796-2186 GCA_964355025.1 uncultured Gemmatimonas sp.
AACGCGGCCTGCATCTGGATGTGCCACTCGGCCGGAATCTCGTTGGCCGTGCGGAAGATCTCCTTCATCTTCGCGGGCACTTCGGGATGGTTGATGGTGCCGGTCTTGGCAATGCGCTCCATCAGCTCGTCGCTGTACCAGCCGCCGGCCTTGGCCATCGCCACAAAATCTTCGTTGACATCCGGCATCATCACGCCGGCCTGGTTGCGCATGAACGCCACGGCAAACAACGGCTCCAGCCCACTCGAGCAGCCGGCGATGATGCTGATGGTGCCCGTGGGCGCCACCGTCGTCACGTTGCAATTGCGCAGCATCTGCATGGCGCGCACGCGATTGCCCTCGGCGTCGCGCGCGCACGTCGCGTCGGGACCCCAGATGCTCTGCGCCCACTCGGGAAACGCGCCGCGGCTCTTGGCCATGAGCTCGCTCTGCGCCTTGCTCTCGACGTCGAGGAATTCCATGATGCGGCGTCCGAACTCGACGCCCTCGGGCGAGTCGTAGCGGATGCCGAGCTTGATGAGCGCATCGGCAAAGCCCATCACGCCCAGGCCAATGCGGCGAATGCGCTTGCTGAGCTGGTCGATCTGCGGCAGCGGGTACTTGTTGACGTCGATGATGTTGTCGAGGAAGTGCGTGCTCAGCCGGATGTCGGCGCGCAGCGCATCCCAGTCCATCGACCCCTTGTCGGCATAGATGCCGATGTTCACCGAGCCGAGGTTGCAGACGTCGTACGAGAGCAGGGGCTGCTCGCCGCACGGGTTGGTGGCCTCGTACTCGCCCAGGTGCGGCACCGGGTTGTACTTGTTGGCTTCGTCAATGAAGAACACGCCCGGCTCGCCGGTGCGCCACGCGCCGAGGATCATCTTGTCCCAGACGTCCTTGGCCTTCAGCGTCGCCACCGCCTGCTTGGTGGCCGGGTTGATGAGCTCGTACTCGCCGTCGGCCTTGAGCGCATCCATGAACTTGCGCGTGATGCCCACGGAGATGTTGAAGTTCACGATCTTCGTGAGGTCTTCCTTGCAGCTGATGAAGTCGAGTACGTCGGGGTGATCGACCCGCAAGATGCCCATGTTGGCGCCGCGGCGCGTGCCGCCCTGCTTCACCGCCTCGGTGGAGGCGTCGTAGAGCTTCATGAAGCTCACCGGACCGCTGGCCACGCCGGTGGTGCTGCGCACCATGGCGCCACCCGGGCGCAGGCGCGAGAACGAGAAGCCCGTGCCGCCACCGCTTTGATGGATGAGCGCCATGGAACGCAGCGTGTCGTAGATGCCGTCGTGCCCATTGCTGAGCGCATCGGCCACGGGGAGCACGAAGCACGCCGAGAGCTGGCCCAGGGGACGGCCGGCGTTCATGAGCGTCGGCGAATTGGGCTCGAACCGGCGCTGCGTCA
>CAYHCW010000557.1:0-2185 GCA_964355025.1 uncultured Gemmatimonas sp.
GAGGGCGATGGCGCCGTGGCGCCGCCGGTCATCGCGTCGAGCAATCGCGGCTGGTTGTTGCCGAGCCAGACTTCGGCCTTCTCGATGGCCTCGGGAAAGCGCGTGCGCAGTTCCTGCGATTGGCTGACGAGCGTCGGGGCCGACCAGGCGGCGATGCCCAACAGCAGGGCCACGACGCCAAAGATGATCAGCGGCGACCCGATGCCACGGCGCAGACCGCGGCGTTCGAGGGCGTCGACTCCCGGACTGGCACCCAGCCCGAACAACACGCCGAGAAAGGCCGTGAGCGCCAGGATGCGTGCCGCCCAGAGCAGCTGCAGGCCCAGCAGCACAAAGACGACAATCAGCGCGGCGCGCACCAGGTCGGCGTGGTCGGTGGTGAGCAGGCGCGCGGCAAGCAGACCACCGCCCTTCGGCGGCTGGTCCTGCGGGGTGCTGGCGGGGTCGGTGTGCGGGGCGTCGTGGGGCATCGGCGGGGTTGCTCGGGTCTTCGGCGTGGGCGATCGCTACATTTGTACTACACGCGGCACCGGAGAGGAAGGAAGCGAGTGAGCCCCAAGAGCGCAGCACCGACGGTTCGGTACCTCGATTCAAACGACGCGGTCTCGAAATTCCTCGACGGAATTCGCGGCACGCCACTGCTCGCGCTCGATACCGAGGGGGCGAGCTTTCACCGGTTCATCGACCGAATCTACCTGCTGCAGCTCTCCACGCGCGACGCGCACGCCATCATTGATCCGCTGCCCATCGCGTCGCCCGCCGGGTTGGGCGCCCTGCTCGAGGACCCCGGGGTCGAGATCGTCTTTCACGATGCCGACTACGACCTGCGCCTGCTGCACCAGGACTACGGCTGGCACGTGCGGCGCATCTTCGACACGCGCATTGCCGCGCAGCTGCTCGGGGTGAAGGCCTTTGGCCTGGCCGCCCTGCTGGAGCAGCATTTCGGCGTGAAGCTCGACAAGAAGCATCAGCGTGCCGACTGGTCGATGCGTCCGCTGATCCAGGGGATGCTCGACTATGCCGCGCAGGACACCATGCACCTGCTGCAGCTGCGCGACGTGCTCAAGGACCAGCTGGAGCGCAAGGAGCGGTGGAGCTGGGCGAGCGAGGAGTTCGAGCGTCTCGAGGGCACGCGGTGGGCGCCCGAAGAGCCGGGGCAGGCGTTCCTGCGCATCAAGGGCGCGCGCGACCTCACGCGGCGCGAGCTCGCGGTGATGCGCGAAGTCACGCAGTGGCGCGACGCCGCGGCGCTCGCGCTCGACCGGTCGACGTTCCGCGTGGTGGCGCGCGATGTGCTGCTCGAGATCTCGCGGCTCGCGCCGAAGACGCTGGACGCGCTCGGCGCCATCAAGGGGATGCCGCGAGGCATGGTCGAGCGCGCCGGCAGGGAAGTGCTCGACGGGGTGGCGCGCGGCATGGCGGTGCCCGAGGGGGAACTGCCGCGGTTCCCCAAGTCGGCGCGCTGGGACAAGGATCCGGAGTTCGACGACAAGGTGGGGCGCCTGAAGGCGGTGCGAGATGCCGCCGCCCATCGGCTCGAACTCGACCCCGGCGTGCTGGGTTCGCGCGAGCGCCTGGAGGCCGTGGCGCGCCGTGTGCCGCGCGCGGTGGAGGAGCTCTCGGAAATTCCGGGCCTGCGGCAGTGGCAGATTGCCGAGATGGGGGCGGGGTTCGTGAAGGCGCTCAGCGGGTTCGCGCCGAAGGGTGACAAGCCGCAGGTGGTGGGTGAGCCGTCGCCTTATCTCGAGAGCTGAGTCTTACTGATACCACGAAGGGCGAAGGGCGCGAAGAATCGCGAAGGAATACGAATGGGGGGAACCGCGTCGCCGCAGTTCCCCCCGAGTACTTCTTCGTGATTCTTCGCGTTCTTCGCCCTTCGTGGTAGAAGGTGAACGGTCCGACCTAGAACCCCAGGTACGTCCGCACCCGCGGTTCGATGCGATCCGGCGTCCACGGCGGCGACCACACGAGGAACACGTGCGCCTCGGTGACTCCCGGGATGCCGCTCACTTGCTCCGTCGCACCGCCCACCAGTTCGGCGCCCGACGGGCACGCCGGCGACGTGAGCGACATGTCGACACCCACGGTTGTGCCATCAACCCGGATCTCATAGACCAGGCCGAGATCGACGATGTTGAGGTTCAGGTCGGGGTCCTTCACCCGGCGCAGGGCGAGCTTCACCATG
>CAYHCW010000558.1:0-2183 GCA_964355025.1 uncultured Gemmatimonas sp.
CAACGCCGGTCCGATCCATCGTTCGGCGGGAATCTAACCGCCGTAGCCCTTGCGGGCGCGGATGTCGTAGCGGCCGGGGCGTGTGATCGACACGGCCACGGCGTGCCAGCCGGATTTGTCGACGCCCGACGGCGAGTACCGCAGCACATAACTTGTGCGGAAGGCCCGGATCGCGGCGATGAACGCGTCGCTGAGTGGCTCCTTCGCGTCGATCGGAAACATCTGTCCGCCCGTCGGAATGACGACGGCGTCGCGCACGGGTCTCACCGAGGGCAACTCCTGTGTATCTGCCTCGGACAAACCCGCGGACATGCTGCTGCCGCCTCGAACCGTCGCCAGCAGGGGCGCGGTGCTCGTGTTGCGCTTGAGCGCCGTCAGATTCTCGATGATCACCACGGCGTGCACGACGGCGTCGGTCAACCCTGCGACATCGTGGGCCGCCGCCGCATTGACGACGCTCGACGTGTCGAGTCCGTCGGTGAAGACGACGATCAGATGGCGTCGGTCCGGCGATGACGAGCGGATCATGGCGGCGGAGAGTCCGTCAAACAGCGACGTCGATCCGCCGGCCACGAGCCCGCCAAGCGGCGGCGGCGCGCCGCCGGGTTGCCACGGAAACACTTCGCGGATGACGTGCTGGACAGAGATCAGCCGCAGGCGATCCTGCGGTGTCAGCAACGCGGCCGTGTCGGTGACCGCGGTCTTGAGTCGCGCGAGCATCGCGCCGCGAACGCTGTTGCTGGCATCAAGCAGCAGCGTCACGTCGATGGGCAGCGTCTCCACGGACACGGCTTCGATGTCCTGTCGCACGCCGTTGTCGGTCAGCGTGAAATCCGCGGCCGACAGCCCCGATGTCGGCCGGCCGTTCTGCGACACCGCCACGGGCACGAAGACCAGCTCTGTGCGGCTCTGGAAGCGCTGTTGGGCGCCGAGCGGCACACCGATCGCGAGCGTGCAGCTCTATGGATCTCCATGGAACTTGTATGTTCCATTCAATATGAGATTCTCACCGGCAGGTGAGAAGGAGCGCTCCAGAGACTGGTCATGGAACCAGGCCTCGAGCCTGACATGGAGATGAGCCTGGAGCGCTCCACTGCACGCCTCGCGAAGGTCGGACGGTATCGAAAGCCCCGCAACACACGGTGAGCTTGTATGCACAAGGCTGACAGGGGCGAGGCGGTTTTCAGGAGGCGACATGACAACGGCACAGAGCACGCTCGGTATTGATATTGCCAAAGCCAGTTATCAAGTCAGTTTGCGCCGCGCCGAGGGCAAACGGCGGCACAAGAGTTTTCCCAACACGGTGGCAGGGCACGCGGCGCTGCTCACGTGGTTGGCACACCACGACGGGGCGCCGGTGCACGCGTGTCTGGAAGCCACCGGGACGTACGGCGACGCGGTCGCCACCGTCCTCGCGGACGCCGGCCACACGGTGAGCATCGTGAATCCGGCGGCCGTGAAGGCGTTTGCGCAGAGCCAGCTCCGGCGGACGAAGACGGATGGCGTGGATGCGAATGTGCTCGCGGATTTCTGTGCGGCGCTCACGCCGCCGCGCTGGACGCCGTGGCCCGTCGAGGTCCGCACGCTGCAAGGGCTGGTGCGCCGCCACGACGCGGTGCAAGAGATGCTGACGCAAGAACTCAATCGGCAGCAGGCCGGCGCCCTGGCCGCGCCCGTCGCCGCGTCCTTGCAGCGGATGATTGACGCGCTGCAGGCCGAACTCGCGGATCTGGCGCGGCAGATTCGCGACCATCTCGACCAGCACCCGGGCTTGCGCGCCCAGCGCGATCTGCTGTGCACGATTCCCGGCATCGGGGCCGCCACCGTGGCGCGCCTGCTGGCCGAGTGTCGGGCCATCACCGACTTTGACAGCGCACGTGCCTACGCGGCCTTTGCCGGCCTCGTGCCTCGCGAACGGCAATCCGGGGCGAGTCGCCCGCGCGCGCATCTGTCCAAACTGGGCGCGGCGCGCCTGCGCTGGGCGCTGTACTTTCCGGCGCTCGCGGCCATGCGGTTTAACCCGATCCTGCAGACGTTTAGCGCACGGCTGCTCGCCGCCGGCAAACAGAAAATGGTGGTGGTCGCCGCGGTCATGCGCAAGCTCCTGCACATCGTCTACGGCGTCCTGAAACACCAGCGCCCGTTTGATCAGTCTCGCGCCCTCTGCGTCGTGCCGCGCGGTG
>CAYHCW010000559.1:0-2182 GCA_964355025.1 uncultured Gemmatimonas sp.
GTCAGCTGGATCGGGAAGGCGGTGCCGTCCTTGCGGACCGCCGAGGCTTCGCGCTCGGACATCACGTGCGCGTCGGCGCTCGCCGCGTGGAACGCCGCTCGGTGCGCGGGGTGCGCAGCGCGCAGCGCCTCGGGGACCAGCGCCTCGACGGGGAGGCCGACGAACTCGTCTGCGGTGTAGCCGAACAGCCTGACGGCCATCGCGTTGGCGGACGTGATCGCGCCGTCCTCTCGCACGATGAGGATCGCCTCGGAGGCGGCCGCGAGCATGTTGCGCAGCGCCCTCTCGCTGCGGCGCACGAGCGCCTCGCTCTTCATCGCCTCGGTGACGTCCTCGAGCGCGAGCAAGAAGCGCCGCGGTCGCTCGAGCGCGCGCGCCATCGGCCGGCCGGACAGCCGGACCTCTCGCTCTCCGCGCGGGGCTGCGCTCAAGAACCGTAGAACAAAGCCCCGGGCCGCTGGTGAAGGGACGCGACAGCATCGACCTCCGGCTGTAGGGCGGGGCCTTGTGCCCCGCCGAGCGCTCGGTCTGGCGACGACAGATCCCGACGCGCGGAGCGAGTTCCGACTTCCACGCGAGACGGTTCGATGTCGCTGGCCGCGACGTGGCGCTCGACGGCGGAGCGCAAGCGCAGGTACGGCACGAGAAGTTCGGCGCATCGGGTGGTCGACGAGGACGCCGCGTTCGTGAGACGGGGCGCGTTCGAGACGCGCGCAAGCGTCAGCGAATCAGCGCGGCGGCGTGCTGCAGCAGATTCGAGGATATGGCCGCGAGCAGCGCCATGCTCGTGATCTTGGTGACGCCGCGTAGCAGGAACTGGCTGACGCCGTGATGAGTGCGCAGATGCGCGTTGCTGAGCTCACATAGGCTGGCGCGTGCGCGATACAACTGCTTGGCCTCGTCAGTCTTCATGCGCTCGTGCCACGCGACGATGGCAGGGTCGGCGTCTACATGCGCGCCCGCCTTCTGCTGTCGCTCGGGCACGGCAATCAGCACCTCGACGCCTCTTTCTGTCGCTCCGCGAATGCAGTCGTGAGTCGCGTGATTGGCGTCGGCCAGCAGTACCTTGGGCAGCTCGCCGGTGCGCCGCTCGATTTGGTCGAGCATCGGCGTGATCGAACTCATGTCGCTTCCGACGTTGGTCACGAGCACGCCGATGACGGTGCGAGGACCGCCGAGCGGCGAACCAGCCGTCGCCATTTGCACGTTGTACGCAGGACGGAAGCCGCCGTCGGCCATCTTCATCACGCGCGCCTCGGCGTCGGTGGTCGACGCCCGGGCGGGCTGTTCTGCCGAGGGCTTGCGCTGCTCTTGTAGCTGCACGACCGTCGTGATCGCCTCTTCTACGCGACGCTGGAAGTCACGCGCCCCCGCCTCGCGACTCACCTTCTGCGCGAGCGTCAGCTCAGGGTCGTCGGCCTGCGCGAGCACCGCCTTCAAGTGCAGCGCAGCCTGCTCACGACACTCCAAGAGCGAGCCATACGTGCGAAATGACGGCGCCGTCGCGGCCGCGCGGATACGAATCCCATCCTGCGCAGCCAGGTCGAGCGACAGCAATCCTTTGTACATCAGCGCACCGAGGATGTCCGTCATCAGCTGGTCGAGCGCGGCGCCGTGCTCGACACGAAACGCCGACAGCGTGTGATGACCCACCGAGAGATCGCCGACGATCCAGCGATACGCGGTGTCGCTCGCGACCCGTCGCTCGATCTCACGCGCGCTGCCGATGCCCTCGGAGATCGCGTACAGCCACAGCACGAGCTTCATCCGCGGCGACAACGTCTTGCGCCCGACCGTGCCCTCGACGGCCTTGACCCCCGCGAGAAACAAGCCGAGCTCGAGCGTACCGGTTACGTCCCACAGGATGCGCGCCCGATGCGTCGGCTCGAGCGCGTCCTCCGGCATCTCGAACCGGATGACACCCTGATTGCGCCGCGGCTCTTGAACGCGCGGCTTGCCCTTCGAATCGTCGCTCATGCGTCCACAACCCGCGAGACCCCTCGGCTATTTCCGTCACCGGGCATTAATCGACAGCTCTTCAGCCGCGAGGGTGCTGCCGAAAGACACCGTGTGCCTCTCGCGTACCGCATCGATCGGGTACGCGACCGTGATGGATCGCCCCATGGCGACCAGCCAGGACTTCGTGAACTGGGTCTGCGGCGATGACCTTGCCCCCCGTTTC
>CAYHCW010000560.1:0-2182 GCA_964355025.1 uncultured Gemmatimonas sp.
TACAACCTCTCGGCGATGACCCGCGAGGCCGCCGAGGCGCTGGTGCGCTCGAAGGAGGGCGACCTCTGCGTCCGGTACTACCGCCGCGCCGACGGGACCGTGCTCACCGCCGACTGCTCCGTCGGCGTGCGCCGCAAGCGGGTGCGCCTCGTGGCCGCCGCGGGCGCCGTGGCCGCGATGGCCGCGGGGGTGGTGAGCCTGGCGTTCGCGCAGATGGGCGCGCCGGTGCGACCGACCGGGGCAGTGGTGCAGGGCGGCGCGGGGCCGATCGAGCCGTCGCCGCCGGTCACGGTGGCCGAGCCAGTCGGCCAGACAGTGCAGGGAGGGATCAGCCCCGCGCCCGACATGGGCCAGATGGTGACCGTCGAGCCCGTGCGGCAGAGGCCGCGGATGGGTCGCCCCATGATGCATCCGCGACGCTGAGGTAGATCCAGCCTGTCGTCCCTGACGTCATCGGGGACAATCCGCGCGACATTGTGTCGTTTTTCTGCGTGATGCCCCGGTCGGGCGCCGGCGGATCGCTGGCATCCCGTGAGATCAGCGACAAGGCCCGCACGGCCCTCTTCATGCTCAGGCTCTGACTCGGGTTTGGCTCTTGACGGCGGGTGAGACGTAGACGGGCAGGGAGCTCCGGGAGCATGTGGAGGTACCACCCAACCACAACCACCGAGGCTCCATGCCCATCGAGAGTGTTCGCATACTGTGGGGCGTCCTGGAAGTCGTCCGCCCCGCCTTCTCGCCCGCGTCGTTCTCGCTGCTGGTCCTGCTCTTCCAGGGCTGGGTGCTGACGGGCGGCCGACACGCGATCACCGAGTGCCTGCTCGCCGCGGGCGTCGCCGGACGGCGCGATCACACCGCCTTCTACCGCTTCTTCTCCCGCGGCACCTGGGACCCCGACGTCGTCGCCCGCTTGATCCTCAAGGCGTTGCTCGCCCGTCTCGCACCCGAAGCGCGGGTCGATCTGGTGATCGACGACACCCTCGCGCGCCACAAGGGTCCGCACATCTTCGGGCTCGGCTGCCACCTCGACGCGGTGCGCTCCTCGCGCAAGACCAAGGTCTTCGCCTTCGGGCACGTCTGGGTCGTGCTCGCCCTCGTCGTCCCGGTCCCCTTCGCGCGCCGCGGGTTCGCGCTGCCCATCCTCTTCCGGCTCTACCGGAGCGAGAAGCAGTGTCTCGCGAGTGGCGCCGTCTTCCGCAAGAAGACCGAGCTCGCGCGCGAGATGCTCGACCTCGTGGTCGGCTGGCTGGCGCCGCCCGAAGGGGTCGCGGCGCGGCGCGTCCTGCTCGCGATCGACAGCGGCTACGCCAACGCCACCGTACTGCGCGACCTACCGCTCTCGGTCGAAGTGCTCGGGGCGATGCGCCCCGACGCCGCGTTGGCGCTCGCCAAGGGCGTCGCGACCCTGTCGCCGCAGTCGCTGGCGGCCGACGCGACGGTGCCGTGGGCGCGGGTGACGGCGACGTTGTACGGGCGAGAGCAGACCGTGGAGTACAAGACCGTGCAGGCGCCGTGGGCGCGGGTGTGCGGAGCACTGTCGCTGCGGATCGTGGTGGTGCGGTGCGCGGTGGGGGACCTGCCGCTGCGGGTCTTCTTCGGCACGGACGCGGCGCGCGAGGTGGTGGCGCTGCTGGAGGGCTACGCCTTCACGCGCTGGCCCATCGAGGTCACCTTCCGCGACGTGAAGCAGTGGCTGGGTCTGGCCGAGGCGGCGGTCCGGCAGGAAGCGAGCGTGCGGCGGGTGGTTCCCTTCGTGGGGATGGTCTACTCGCTGCTGGGGCTGTGGCACCTGGAGAGCCCGGTGGCGTCGCTGGCGCTCGCGCGCACCGACCGTCGCTGGTACCGGACCAAGAAGACGGTCGCCTTTTTCGACATCCTCCAGGCGGCGCGAAAGTGCCTCGCCCACAGGGACTTTCGCGACCTCGCGCAGAAGTCCGAAGAGGGGCCGTCGCCCCAACTGGCGTTCATGTTTGCAGCGCCGACTTCCATGCCGATCGCGGCATGACAACGACGGAGTCAGCCGGGGGCCAGTCCGCGCGGGGACAGGATTGTCCCGCGCGCAAGAGCCAAACCCGAGTCTGACCCGGCTCTCTACGCCGCGCTCACCGCCCGCTCTGGAGCACCCGCCGCAGCTGCTGTCGTCGCTCGGGGTCGGCGGTCTCGCGGATCGCCTGCTCCAGCT
>CAYHCW010000561.1:0-2182 GCA_964355025.1 uncultured Gemmatimonas sp.
CGGAATTTGCGGCCGCGCTGGTGAACCCGCAGTACGCGACTCCCGGTGCCGCGGGCGCCGACGTTGCCGGGCCACACGCGCGCGGCACCGACCGGCGACTGCTGGTGGCGGTTGGTGCCGTGGCGGTGATCGCACTCGGCGCCGTCGCGTGGAATGCATTGCGGCCGCAGCCTGCGGCGCCTGCGATGCGGTTCGACCTTACGGTGGGGCCAGTGCCCATCGTGCCCGCGAGCGATCTCGAAATTTCACCCGACGGGTCGATGCTGGCGTACGCCGGCGTTGTGGGCGGCGCCGCGCCGGGCATCTACCTGCGGAACCTCGATGGGGCGGCCGACTTCCGGTTGCTCCCCGGCACGGAAACAGGCACCGGGCCATCGTTTTCCCCGGACAACCAGTGGATTGTCTTCCGGCGAAGCAACGACCAGTCGCTGGTGAAGGTCTCGGTGTCCGGGGGCGGGGTGAGCACCGTGCTGAAGTCGGCGAACGCATTCGCGCCGCACTGGGGAACCGACGACAAGCTCATTTACACGAATGCGGAGGGGGTGTTCATCGTGCCGGTGGCGGGCGGGGCGCCCGCTCGGGTGAGCGGATTGACTGGCCGCCGCGCATTCCTGCTGCCGGATGGTTCAGGCGTGTTGGGCACGGCGAATGGCAGCGTGGTGGTGCACGACCTCGCGTCCGATTCCACGAACGTGCTGGTGCCGACGGCGCGACTGACGTCATATGCCGCCAGCGGGCACCTGTTGTACGTGGCCGAGGAGGGCGGGCTCTTTGGCGTGGCGTTCGACCTTAAGCGCCACACGGTGACCGGCAAAGCGGTGCGGCTGCTCGACCGCGTGTCGGCCTCGAGCAGCAACCGCGGCTACGCCGTGTCCAACAACGGAACGCTGGTTCAGCACGACGGTGCGGCGTCCGGCGCCAATCAGCTGGGCTCGACGCGCCTCGTGATGCCGCGTTTTGGTGGGGCCGTCGATTCCATTCCATTGACCGCCGCACGTCGCATGATGCCGAAGTTCTCGCCGGATGGCCGCTTTCTGGTCTACGAACTGCAGACCGCACGAGGAAACGGCGACGGCGACCTGTATACGTATGACGTCGTCACCGGCACCAACACGCAGCTGACGTTCGACGGCGACAACCGCGATCCCATCTGGTCACCGGACGGCAAGCGCATCCTGTACGGCAAGGACTCCGCAGGAACCGGACATCATCTCCACGTGAAAGCGGCCGACAATAGTGGGGCTGACCAACTGCTGCTCACGATGCCCGGGTCGCAGGTGCCGACGGGGTGGCCCAGGGAGGACTTGATTCTTCTCTCGACCATTGGCGCCGCTGGCCAGAGCGACATCGCGTCGTGGTCACCGAAGGGCGGGGGAAAGCCGCAGCCGTATCTGGCGGCGCCGTGGTTCGAGGACGAGTTGACGCTATCTTCCGATGGGAAGTTCGCGGCGTTCACCTCGCGCGAGTCGGGGGCTTACGATGTGTGGTTGCGCGACTTTCCCGTGCCGAACGGCAAGTGGAAGGTCACGCCGTCCGGCGGCGAGCATCCCCGGTGGTCGCGCGACGGACAGTTTGTCTACTTCTGGAAGGCGGGGGCGCCTTTCGACACACTCTTTCGGGCGCGGGTGGACCGCACACCGGCTGTGGTGGTGCGCGCCCCCGAGGTGATGGCCGCCATCGACGCGTCGGGCATCGGTAATTGGGACCTGCATCCCGACGGCAAGCGGTTCATCTTGTCTGTGCCTGATGTGCCCACTGCGGCCGCGCCTGGCCCCGCCGGCGGGCCGCCTTCGCGTTTTGTCGTGGTGCTCAACTGGTTCACTGAAGTCCGGGCGCTGGTGAAGAAGGGGAACAAGTAGCACGTGTTCACAACCGAACAAGGACGGAACTGACGTGACCAGCCGACTCGCACGCATCGCGCTTGCCCTCACGCTGCCGATCACGGCGCGCGCGCAGAACTTCGACGTCGTCGACGCCACCATCGGCGGCGTGCACGCGGCAATGAAGGCCAGCAAGCTCACCTGTCATGCACTCGTGCAGTCCTATCTGGACCGCATTGCCGCATACGACAGGCAGGGGCCCGCACTCAACGCCGTGCAGACGGTGAACCCGCGCGCACTCGCCGAAGCCGATTCGCTGGACAGCGTGCTGGCGGCGGCAAAGAAGGCCAAGCAGCCGATGG
>CAYHCW010000562.1:0-2181 GCA_964355025.1 uncultured Gemmatimonas sp.
TAGGTGCTAGGTGCTAGGTGCTAGGTGCTAGGTGCTAGGTGCTAGGTGCTAGGTCTCCTCGCCCGGCGCCGCCGGCGGACGAATGACTGCCGCCAGCGGGCCCAACACGGCGAAGTCGTCGCCAGGTCCCATCTCGAGGGACGCCGAGCCGTCGCCTGCATGCAGCACCACCGCCTGGCCGCGACGCTGCAGGGTGCGCACCAGCACCCGGTCGCCCACGCGCACGACCACCGTGTCGCCATCGCGCGACCGTGCAACCGGATGCACCATGGCCAGGTCTCCCGCGTAGACGCAGAGCGCGCGGGCCGAGTCGTCGGTGACTCTCGTCAGGAAGCACTCGTCGCTGGGCACCAGCGCGCGGTCGAGCGACAGCGATGACTCTGCCACCGGCTCGGCCTGGCCCGAGGCGACGCGGACCACCGGCACGGGCGTCACGCCCACGGGCCCGGCGTACCCGAGCAGCTTCACGCCGCGCGACCGGCCCGGCGCGCGCTCGATGTAGCCCTTCGCCTCCAGCGAGGCCAGCAGGTCGGTGACGGTCTTGGTGGACGCGATGCGGCAGTGCCGCGCGATGTCGCGCACGCTCGGCTGGAACGTGTGCGCGGACAGGTGGTCGAGCAGGTAGTGATAGACCTTCTGCTCGATGGGCGAGAGCGGGGCGCGCATCACGTGGCCCCTGCGATGCGCTGATCCAGCTCTGCGATGGCCGCGGCGAGCCGCGCGAGCGACCGGTCACGCCCCAGCACCAGGAGCACGTCGAACATGCCGGGACTGTTGGCCTCGCCAGTGAGCGCCACGCGCATGGGGCCGAACAGCTTGCCGGTGGCGAGCCCGCGCGCCTCGCCCAGCGCCTTGAGCGTCGCTTCCAGTGCCGGCGCGTCCCACGCCGGCGCCGCGGCCAGCGCCTCGTGCGCAGCAGTCAGCACGGCACGCGCGTCGGTGGCATCCTTCCACGCCTTGGCGGCGGCCGCCGCGTCGTACGTCACCGACTCGGCGAGGAACGGCCGCGCCTGCCGCACGATGTCGTCGACGGTGCGCGCGCGCACGCGCAGCAGGTCGAGGAGGCGCAGAAACCAGTCGATGCGCCGCAGCAGGTCGGCTTCCGTGGCGATCGTCGCGGCCACCAGCGCTCGGCTCACGATCGGGGCGAGGTCGCCGAGCGCCATCTTCGCCAGGTGCTGACCGTTCATCCACTCGAGCTTCTTGACGTCGAATACGGCGGCGGTCTTCCGCAGGCCCTCGGCGCTGAACTTGGCCGTCATCTCGTCGAGCGTCATCACCTCGTCGAACTCGCCGCCGGGCGACCAGCCGAGCAGCGCGAGGAAGTTGAGCATCGCCTGCGGCAGGATGCCCTCGTGCTGCCAGTCGGCGACGGCCGTGGCGCCGTGGCGCTTGGAGAGCTTCTTGCCATCGGCGCCGAGGATCATCGGCAGATGGGCGAACTGCGGAAGCTCGGCACCCAACGCGCGATACAGCATGATCTGCTTGGGCGTGTTGGAGATGTGGTCGTCGCCGCGCATCACCAGCGTGATGCGCATGGCGATGTCATCGCTGACGACGGCCAGGTTATAGATGGGCGTGGCGTCGGTGCGGAGGACGACGAAGTCCTCGATGTCCTTGTTGGGAAAGCTGATGTCGCCGTGCACGAGGTCGGTCCAGCCCGTCGTGCCCTCGGGCACGCGAAAGCGGACGACGCTGGGCGTGCCGGCCGCCACGCGAGCTGTCACGTCGGCGGCCTCGAGACGATCGCACCGACGATCATACTTGAAGGCCCCGCCAAGCGACTCGGCGGCCGTGCGGCGCTCGTCGATCTCGGCGCCGGTGCAGAAGCAGCGGTACGCGTGTCCGGCGGCGAGCATGCGTTCGGCGTCGGCGCGGTGGCGGCCGACGTTGTCGCCCTGGTGGACGACCTCCTCGTCCCAACCCAACCCCAGCCACTGCATCCCCTCGAAGATGGCGCGGGTGGACTCCTCGGTGCCGCGCGCCTTGTCGGTGTCCTCGATGCGCAGCAGGAACTGACCGCCGTGTTGGCGGGCATAGAGCCAGTTGAAGAGGGCCGTGCGCGCGCCACCCACGTGGAGGTAGCCGGTGGGCGAGGGCGCGAAGCGGAGGCGGGGAGAAGGCATTAGATGCTAGGTGTTAGGTGCTAGGTGTTAGGTGCTAGGTGTTAGGTGCTAGGTG
>CAYHCW010000563.1:0-2178 GCA_964355025.1 uncultured Gemmatimonas sp.
CTTCTTTCGCCCCGACTACCGCCGCATCAATTCGGGCGGGTTTGGGCCCTCCCTGGTCATCGGGTGCATCCAGACGCTACTCGCGACCCCCGCCTTGATCTGGATGGTTCTCAGATTGCGGACTCGCCGGCACATTCGATGGGATGCGGGCTTGTACGGCGTTCTCCTGCTTCCCATGTATCTCTTGCCATTCGTGCTGACCTATTCCGAACCTCGTTATCGATGGCCAATCGATGTCCTGCTGCTCCTGGAGGCGGCATACCTGGTTTCGCAGACGGCGGCGGCGTCATTCGGCGCTCGGCCCGCCCCCCAGTATTCGCTCGACCAGGTATAGCGACAGAATGGCCTCAGCCGTGGCGCGCTGTAGCGCGTAGAACAGGCCGGCCCTGCCATCAAGGACGCCGCCGCGCACAACGTAACAGTAGATGAACATCACGGGCGGCGCGATCACGACCAGGCGACGCAGCCGGTCGATCCAGCCGAGCGACGCCGCCGGGGTGGTGATGAGCTTCTCGGCTTCAAGGCGCATGTATCGGGACTGGGCGGCCAGCCAGTGCCCGATCGGCTTGCGATCGTCATGGGCGATCGGCGCCCGTAGCGGGTTGATTCGCCCCTCGACCTGAACCCGTTGCGTGTGGCCGTCCTGCGCGTAGCGCGCGCCGGCGCGTCGGAACAATACGACCACGGAAGGATACGCGGCGCCGCGCAGTGGCTTCCCCTGGATGCAATAGGTGAACGACGCCCGGTAGCCTGCCGTTTCCGCTTCAGGCTCGAGCGTCGCGATCTCCGTGACCAGATTCTGAGACAGGACGAAATCGGCGTCGAGCGCCAGAACCCAATCGGTGGTGATACCAGTCGACTCCAGCCCGAAATTCCACTGCTCGGCGTGCGTGGTGAACGTCCGCTCAAATACGCGCACCTGGGGATAGCCGGCCAGAATCTCGCGCGTCGTGTCGGTACTGCCGCTGTCGACCACGACGATGTCAGTCGCCCAGGACAGGCGCTCCAGGGTGCGCGCAATGTTGGGCGCTTCGTTGAATGTGAGGAGAAGCGGCGTGATGCGAAAGCGCACTCAGTTCACCTTGCGCGCAACGCAGATCATGTTCTTCCAGAACCACGGCACACGCCCGTAGAAGCGAAATCGGACGTCCGCGAAGCCGGCGTTGCTCACCAGGTGCGACAGCGTCTTGACGCTGAAGAACTTGATGTGGCCGCCCGGCCAGTGCACACCGTGATGCGCGTCCCACTTGCCCATGATGCCGATCGCCAGGTTCTTCCAGTAGCCGTGATACGGCGTTCCGACGATCAGCGTTCCCCCTGGGCGGAGCACGCGGGCCGCGGTCTCGATGAGGTCCGCCGGCCGGTACAGGTGCTCGACAACGTCGCTGGAGATCACCAGGTCAAACGTCTCCGCAGACAGGGGCGTATCGGCAGCGTCGGCTCCAAACACCGCACGGCGAAAGGTGACATTCTCGCTCGCGTAGCGGCGCTGCGCCGCCTCGAGGTAGGTAGCCGACGCGTCGACCCCGACCACTCGATACCCGAGTTTCCCGAGCTGGCCCGCCAAGTAGCCGTTCCCGCAACCAAGGTCGCAAATCGACCGCACGCCTGGCATCTCGACGACCAGCTGCACCGTCAACGTGGCCAGTTCCGCGCCAATGCGACCATTGAGCGGCCCGGGCGGCGACTCGCCCCAATCCTCCGGGTTGACGCTCGTGGATGCGACGGTGGTCTCAGTCATGCGGAAATCTCTTGATAAACCCGCTCCATCCGCTCGGCAACGGCAGCCCACGAGTAGTCAAAGGCCGCGGTCCGCCCCCGCTCACCCATGGTCTGGCGGCGGGGCGAATCGGCAATCAGGCGGGACAGGCCGGTACCCAACGTCTGTGGCGTGCCGTCCAGGACCAGGCCCGCACCGGAGTCCCGGACGAGGTCGGCGACCCCCACCTCGGGCGTGACAACGACCGGACAGCCGGCGGCCATCGCCTCGAGGACGACGTTGCCGAAGTTCTCGGAGTAGGACGGCAACACCAGCGCCCGCGCGTGGCCCAGAAGGGCGGCCTTGTCCGCCCCATGCACCGGTCCGAGGAACACGAGGCGCTCGGTCACGGCCTTGGCCGCGGCCTGCGTTTTCACCGTGTGCAGGTGACCTTCATCGTCGTTGCCGGCAACCACTAG
>CAYHCW010000564.1:0-2173 GCA_964355025.1 uncultured Gemmatimonas sp.
CGAGATGCCCTTCGTGCCGGCCGGCGCGCCGGCAATGCGGGCGAGCACCAGGTGGACGATGTTGTCCGTGATCTCGTGGTCGCCACCGGAAATCCAGATCTTCGTGCCAGTGAGATGATAGTACGCCGCTGATGGTTGCTCGACGGCGGTCGTGCGGATGTCAGCCAGCGACGACCCCGCGTCAGGCTCGGTGAGCGCCATGGTGCCGGCGAACTTCCCCGAGAACATCGGCGGCAGCCAGGTGGCTTTCTGCTCTTCGTTGCCAAAGGCGGCGATGAGGTTGGCCGCCCCCGTGGTCAGCAGCGGATAGCTCGCGGTGGCCACGTTGGCGGCGTCGAACCAGGCATAGGCCGCCGCGGCGATGACATGGGGCAGCTGCATGCCTCCCACTTCCGCGTCCTGGCTGGCGGCGAGCAGGCCGGCGTCGGCGGTCGCCTGGAAGGCGGGCTTCACTCCGGGGTTGAGCACCACCCTCCCCCCTTCGACCCGGGGCTCGTCGGTGTCGTTGGCTTTCTGGTGCGGCAGGTAGAACTCGGTGGCGATGCCCTGCGCGCTCTCGAGCACCGCGTCGAACGCCTCGCGCGAGTAGTCGGCAAAGCGGGGGCGCTCGCACAGCGCTTCGACGTTGAGCACGTCGTAGAGCTGGAAGGCGAGGGTGCGCGGGTCGATGAGGTTGGGCACGGGGCGTCGTCGCGTGTGAGGATGACAACAAGTTACGCGCGGCGGCTCTGGCGCGCGACGTTCTAGCTGTCCGTTCGATCCTTCTCCGCGCGCTGCGGGCCGTACGTTGCTTCAATCCACTCGACATCCAGCAGATCCTTGCTTCGCCCGGCCGCACGCTTGTTCTGGCACAGGTGCGCAAGTCCCAGGATGGGGACGACGACGCCATCGACGAGAATCGAGACGCGCGCAGGGTAGGCGTCGCCGAACTCCACACCCGAAATCGTCGTGAGAATGTCGATGCGCAGTGGTTCAGTGCCTATCTGCACCACGAGGTCCGGTGTGGTGAAATCCTGCGCGGTCGCGACATCTGGCTGCGCACCGAACGCCGCGAGTGCCCCCACGACACGGGTGGCATTGTCGGGTGTGGCGCGTACCCAGAAATCCAGATCTCCGGTCGCCCGAGGGAGTCCGTGGCCCGCCATCGCGAACGCTCCGACCACCAGGTACTCAACCCGCGCGTCGTTGAACGCGGACAACATGTCGCGAAAGTCGGGTTCCAGCATTCAGGGACTCTCCGGAAAAGGCCCACGCGTTCCGCGCGAGCGAGCGCATGGCGCCAATGCGCTCGGCGGGGGTCATGGCCAGCGCATCGCTGGGTGGTTCCGCGTCACGGCGTACGACGCGAACCCGCAGCGCTGCGCGATCGGCCGAGCGTCCGGGCGGCGTGGCCGCGTCAGCGCCACCGTAGCTGCGCAGCTTGGCTCCCACCGTCCATGCCTCGCGATTGCCGTGCTTCATGAGCTGCTCGGCCACCCACGGCACGTCGTCCCGCGTGATGGTGAGGTCGGGCCGGTACGACCAGAAGCAGGATGCGCGAAACCGAAGGAACGCACGCCGGGCTTCACGCACGCTGACCATGGCACGTGCGGTAGCCGCGTCGAGCGGCCGGCGGCTCTTGAGGCCGCCGCGCCGGCCGATGGCAGCGAGGTATTTACTGACGGACGTCATGAATGATCATAGTCCGCTTATGATATAAACGCAATGGCCACAGGTGATTGCAGGCGGCAAGAATACGATGGCAGCCCAGCGTACGCGTCGTGTATCTCGTTTGGTGATGCGCACGTCGCGGTCGGGGAAATGCGCCACGATCTCCAGCGTGCCACCCAGTGCTTCGAGGTACCGACGCAGCGTGGAGACGTACATGTCGGCCTGCTGCTCGAGCCGCGACACGTTGCCCTGGTCGGTGTCCAGCGCCTCGGCGAGGTCCGCCTGCGAGTGCCGGCGCGCGTTGCGCAACTCGCGCAGGTGTGCATCGAGCCGTGAACTCCACAGCCCATGTCACGGAACACATAATGCCATAGAAGACATTCCTCAGCGCAAGGCGTGCACGCACTGCTCCCTACCTGTGGAAGCGGAGCGGCACGCAGGGGACCTGCACAGAGCCCATGATGCCACGGGTCGCCTCACCGAGGCTAGTAGTGATACCGCGCCATGAGGAAGTCCGCGAACT
>CAYHCW010000565.1:0-2164 GCA_964355025.1 uncultured Gemmatimonas sp.
CTGGCGCGCCCACCCACCGACCAGTGCGGCGTCACGCTCTTCACCACCATGCCGCTCGCCTCGTAGCTGCGCTGCAAGTTGGTGAACGTGGTGCCGTCGCTCAGTGAAAAGGACGACTGGTTGTACGAGAAGCTGCCGTTCAGCCGGATCTTCCACGTCTCGGTTGTTCGGTTCGCATCCACGTCATTGTTGAAGTTGCCGAACGACTGCCGCTTCTCGCCCTGCGCAAAGCCGTTGGCCGAGATGCTGTACGTCCAGAAATTCCACTTGTCCCGGGCGGCCGCGCTTGCCTTGCCAGCACCGCCGGGTGGCGCCGCAAAGCTCACGGAAAGCCGCGAGCCCAGCGGTGTCTTGGCCGCGTACGGTAACAGGAGTTGGCTCATCACGCGCATCAGGCCTCGACGGCGCAGGTCGTCGGCGTCGTTCGGGTTGGCGGTGAAGCTCAGCGTGTCCGATTTACCAGCGTACTGCTTCTGTCCGATGGCCACCACGGTGTACCTGCTTCCTCCTGATCCGGTCGATTGCGAGGTCACCAGCAGATGGAACTCGGCGTCCTGCCGTTCGCGCATCCAGTTCACCCACTTCATTTCGGTGACCAGGAAGTCGCGATCACAGCCATCCTCATGGCAATCGAGGTAGGCACGCACCGCGGCGTTCTGCACGGTGTCGCTCGCCGAACCTCCAGGGACTTGTGCCGAGAGCATGGTCGCAGCGGCCAGCATGGCGACAGCGCCGGCGACCAGGGAGCGCAGAGGCAACATCGGGATCTCTGTGTGGGGGAGGGACAACCTGTCTCTTGTCTGACACCCCCGGACGACCATCGGTTGCTCTGCGTTGCGGCAGGCGGCAGCGGCGTTCGGCCCGTGCCATTGCCGCACCTTTCGTCGCGGAGTATTATACCAATGCGATAAATATGAGCGCATTCGTCTCTTCGAGTGCTCGCCATGCACGCACTGGCCGACCGTCTGCGTCTTTTAGGCAGCGTCCGACCGCCTTGGATATATCTGACTTGATCGTCAAAAAGCCGCCAAAGAAGCCCGGCTCCCCGCACCCCAAGTGGGAGCGGCGCCCCGACGCACGCCCGCGTGAGATCCTCGACGCCGCGCTGCGTGTCTTCGCGGCGCGTGGCTATGGCGCCACACGGCTCGAGGATGTCGCCGCTGCGGCCGGCGTCACCAAGGGGACCATTTACTACTACTTCGAGAACAAGGAAGACCTCCTCGCCCAGTTGGTCGCCAGTCGTGACCGGGAGTTGTTTGCCAACCTCGAGACGCTGATGGGCAATGTCACCGGGCCGGTGTCAGCCAAGTTGCGCATGCTGCTGCGCAAGGGATTCTGCGACTCGGCCGATGAATCGCGGCGACTCCTGCACCTCATCATCCACCAACTGCACGTCGATGCCCCAAAGGTCTTCGCGCGCGCGGTCCAGAACGCGCTCGTCGAGGGATGGACGCTGCTTGCCAAGCTGATCGAGCTCGGCAAGGCCTCCGGCGAGTTTCGGCAGGACGCGGACGCCGAGGTCGCGGCGCGGGTCTTCACGTCCGGGCTGGTACTCCAGCAGTTGTGGCGGGGTGGCATGGGCCTCGATGCGCTGGATCCGTTCGACAAGGACCGGATGGTGGACTCCACCATCGAACTTTTCCTCCACAGCCTTCGCCCGACGGTCAGCGTGCACGCCAGCGTGCGCCCCGTCGTCCGCAAGCGCAGGACCAGACACTCGTGAACTCACCATCCTCGATCGCTCGTCCTGTGGTGTGGCTTTGCGCGACGCTGTGGCTCGCCGCAGCACCGGCGCTCCACGCCCAGCGCGTCTCGCCTGCCGATACCATCCGCCTGTCCGTCGACGAGGCGCTCACTCGTGCTGCCGCGCTCAGCGAGGAGGTGAAGCTCGCCCGCACGACCGTCGACTTCGCCGCCACGCAGGTGAAGTCAGCGCGCGCCGCCGTCTTTCCCACGATCGACGGCAGCTTCAACTACACGCGCACCTACGCGTCGCCGTTCCAGATCAAGAGCAGCACACCCACCGACACGGCGAATCCCATCGCCAAGCTGTTTGGCAATCTGCCCTTCGGCCGCGCCAACCAGTACACGGCCAACGTCACCGCCACGCAGACCCTGTTTTCGCCGAAACTCGGCATCGCCATGCGCGTGGCCAATCAGTTCG
>CAYHCW010000566.1:0-2153 GCA_964355025.1 uncultured Gemmatimonas sp.
GTGCGCCACAAGATGCGCATCATCTGGCTGGTGCTCTGCGACCGGCAGTGGGGCATGGTGAAGATCAACCAGTCGTTCGCCCTGCGGCCGCTCAAGATGCTGCTGCGCAAGCGGCTGGCGCCCGACGAAAACCTGTGGGCTGACCTTGGTGACATCGACTTTGCGCGCGTGGCGCAGGCCATGGGGGCGCACGCCGAGCGGGTGGCGGACGCCGAGGCGCTCGCCCGGGCCATTGCGCAGGCGCTGACGGTGAACGGCCCCTCGGTGATCCACGTGGACGTGGACCCGGTGGCGCACATGTGGGCGCCGGGCCTGGTGCACTTCAAGGCCATGCACCAGGAACCCAAGGGCAAATGATCGACATCGACGCCGTACGGCTGAACTTCAGTCCGACGACGCTCCATCTGCTCAACGCAATCCTTGGCATCGTGATGTTCGGCGTCGCGCTCGACCTGCGCGGCGAGGACTTCCGGCGCGTGGTGGCCCGCCCGCGCCCCGTGCTCATCGGGCTCGCCGGGCACTACCTGGTGTTCCCGGCTTTCACGTTCCTGCTGGTGTTGCTCATCACGCCGCCGCCGAGCGTGGCACTGGGCATGATGCTGGTGGCGAGCTGCCCGGCGGGGAACATCTCGAACTTTCTCGTGAACCTCGCCCGCGGCAACACGGCGCTGAGCGTGAGCATCAGCTCGACGTCCACAGTGCTGTCGGTGGTGGCGACACCGCTGGTGCTGCACTTCTGGGGCTCGCAGTACGCACCCACGCGCGCCCTGCTGCGCGAGGTGGCGGTGGACCCGCTGGAGATGTTCACCACGATCTTCGTGCTGCTCGGCTTGCCGTTGATGGCCGGGATGTTCGTGGCCCGGCGCTGGCCCGCGTTCACCGCGCGCGCGCGGGTGCCGATGAAGCGATTGTCGATCGGCATTTTTGCGGCGTTCCTCGTGCTCGCGCTCGCCGCGAACTGGCAGTACTTCGTGCGTTACGTGGGGGGCGTGGTCTTTGCGGTCTTCCTGCACAACGCCACGGCGCTCACCACCGGCTACTGGACGGCGGCCGCCTTCGGGCTTCCGGTGCGCGACCGGCGCGCGGTGGCATTCGAGGTGGGCATCCAGAACTCGGGACTCGGGCTGATCCTCGTGTTCACGTTCTTTGATGGGCTCGGCGGAATGGCCATCGTGGCGGCGTGGTGGGGGATATGGCACATCATTGCGGGGTTGTCGCTCGCGACATACTGGAGTAAACGGACGGTGTAGGGCGTAGAGCGAGCGGCGTACAGCAGCTGTACGCTCTACGCCGTACGCCGTCAGCTATAGGTTGAACTACTCAATGGATTCCCTGCCCCGCGTCTTGATCACCGGCTCTTCCGGGTACGTCGGCTCGCTGCTGCTCGCCGAGCTGGCCGATCGCGTGCGCTCCGGCCGGCTGGGCGCGGTGGTTGGCGCTGACGTGCGGGCGCCCGACGCGGTGCCGGCAGGCGCGACGTTCGTGCGCCACGACGTGCGGGACGCTGGGCTCGACGAGACGCTGCGCGCGCACGGCATCAGTTGCGTGGTACATCTGGCGTCGATCGTCACGCCGGGCAAGGGGAGCAGCCGCGCGTTCGAGTTCAGCGTGGACGTCAGCGGCACCGAGCGCGTGCTGGAGGCGTGCCTCACGACGGGCGTGCGCCGTCTCGTGGTCACGTCGAGCGGCGCGGCGTACGGCTACCACGCCGACAACGACGCATGGCTCACTGAGGACTCGCCGGTGCGCGGCAACGAGACCTTTGCCTACAGCTGGCACAAGCGTCTCGTGGAGGAGATGCTCGCCCGGCACCGCACCGCGCACCCGACTCTCGAGCAGGTGGTCTTTCGCGTCGGCACGATCCTCGGCGCGTCGGTGGACAACCAGATCACGGCGCTCTTTGAGAAGCGGCGTTTGCTGGCCATCACCGGCGCGCGGTCGCCCTTCGTGTTCATCCACGATGCCGACCTGGTGGCGTGCCTCGCGCAGGCCATCGACTCGCCGACGACGGGCGTATTCAACGTGGCCGGCGACGGCGCGATGACCATCGACGAGATCGCGGCGGCGCTGGGCAAGCGCGTGCTGCGCCTGCCGGCATGGCTGCTGCAGGGCGCGCTCGCCGTGCTGCATCCGCTCGGCCTCACGCGCTACGG
>CAYHCW010000567.1:0-2151 GCA_964355025.1 uncultured Gemmatimonas sp.
ACCTGGGGTACCCGTCCGCTCGTCATATATGGCGTGAACCCGATGGTGGCCTTCTTCGGGTCAGGGGCCATGGCACGGATCATCTACTCCCTGTGGACCGTCCAGTACGATGGCAAGCAAATCCCCGTGCAGGCAGCGGTGTACAAGTCGGCGTTCGCTTCGTGGCTCTCGCCCCGGGACGCGTCGCTGGCCTTCGCACTCTGCTTCGTCCTGTTCTGGTACGCTGTACTGGCGGAGTTCTACCGCCGAAACTGGATACTGAAGGTCTGACGCGTGGGGCGGCCGCCCCCCGTGCCGCCTTCCTCCCCGTTGCGAGCCCCCACGCTGATGCCGTCATCGCTTCGCCACCTGCGCTTCCGATACCTCTGCGCTGCCGCGCTCTCCTGCGCCGCGGTGTCGCCGAGCGCGTTTGCCCAGGCCAAGCCGGCCGTGGCTTCCGTGCGGGCCGTGGCGGGAAAGACGGGCAGCCTCGACGCGCGCCGCACCAGTGCCAAGCGCGGCCGGTCGGCCAAGTCGGCAAAAGCCAAGGTCCGCACCGTGGCGCGAAAGAAGGCGCCGGCGCCCAGCCCCATCACCCATACGGCACCGCGTGGCGCGCAGCAGCTGGCCGACGATCTCGGGGCAATACTCGCCCGCGCATCGCGCAGTGGAACCTGGGGCGTGGCGGTGGTCTCGCTCGACAACGGCGACACGCTCTTCATGCGCAGCGCCGACCGGGCGTTGCTGCCGGCCAGCACCATGAAGCTCTTCACGGCGGCCGTCGCGCTCGACCGATTCGGGCCGCAGCACCGCTTCAGCACCGAGGTGCTGCGCGAGGGCGCCCTGGGCAGCGACGGCACGATGCGTGGCAATCTGGTGCTTCGGGGTGCCGGTGATCCGTCCTTCAGCCGGCGCTACACCGACGACGCCTCGGGAGACACGCCGATGGCGGCCATCGCGCGCCTCGTGGCACAGGCCGGCGTGCGGCGCGTCACCGGCGACATCGTGGGGGACGCCAGCGCGTTTGAGGACCGACAGGTGCCGGAAGGGTGGCGCTCGCGCTACCTCGGGGCGAGCTATGCCGCCCGCGTGTCCGCGCTGTCGTACAACGAGAACCTGCTCACCGTTCGCGTGAAGGCGGCCGGCAAGACAGCCATCGTCTCCTTCGATCCCGAGCTGTCGGGCGTGGTGGTGGTGAACAATGTCAGGGTGGTCGCCGGCCGCGGCGGGCGCATCGGGATTCGCCAGACCGCGCTGGGCATCGAGGTACGCGGCACCGTGGGCGCTGCAGGCACCGGGCGCAGCACGCGGGTGGTCGCCGAATACCCCGCCCTGATGACGACGGCGGCCTTTCGCGCCGCCCTCGAGAACCAGGGCATCGTGGTCGATGGCGGCGCCCGCCTGGCCAGGGCGGCCCACGGCGCGCCGCGCGTGGCGGTGCTGCCGTCGGCGACGCTGGGCGAGCTGGTCACGACGATGAACGGCGAGAGCAATAATCACTTCGCCGAGTTGCTGTTCCGCAACGCCGCGCGCAGCGTCGGCGTCGTTGGGTCAGCGGAGAACGCCAACACGCTGCTGCGCCGCTTCCTCTGGGAGAAGGCACAGGTGCCGCCTACCGACGTGTACGCCGCCGATGGCAGCGGGCTGTCGACCGCCGACCGCGTCACGCCGCGGGCCATGGTGCAGCTCCTTGGCTACGCCGCCAAGGCGCCCTGGCACGATGTGCTCGAACAGTCGCTGCCGGTGGCCGGGCGCACCGAGACGCTGCGTCGCCGCATGAAGTACACCCCGGCCATGGGCAACCTGCGCGCCAAGACGGGGACAACGAATGACGTCGTCTCGCTGGGCGGCTACGTAACATCGAGGGACGGCAACGCGCTCGCCTTCTCGTTCATCTACAACGGCAGGGACCGGTGGCGGGCCAGGGAAGCGATGGACGCGATGGGGGCGACCCTTGCGTCATACCAGCGATAGGGGATTCCGGATATCGGATGTCGATTGAGGATCGGGATCTCGGATTACGATAGGCGATGATGGGCCCGGAGACATGTTCCCCGGGCCCATCGCCTATCGTAATCCGGAATCGTGATCCTCGATCGATATCCGGAATCCAAATCACCAATCGATGTCATACATATCCACGATCATCCGGCTCCGCGTATCGATGATCAG
>CAYHCW010000568.1:0-2143 GCA_964355025.1 uncultured Gemmatimonas sp.
GGCAGCGCGCGCGCACAGCGGTGGCCGCGGCCGCGTCCACATCGGCGCTGGCCAGCACGACAAACGGGTCGCTGCCGCCGAGCTCGAGCACGCACGGCTTGATGGCGCCGCCGGCGCGGGCGCCGACATCGCGGCCCGCCGCCTCCGAGCCGGTGAGGGTGACGGCGGCGATGCGCGGATCCTCGATGAGCGCACCAACGCGTGCCGCGCTCATGAGCAGCGTGGTGAAGGCGCCGTCACGCGCCCCGGCGGCCGTGAAGAGGCGTTCGATGGCCAGCGCGCACTGCGGCACGTTGGACGCGTGCTTGAGCATCACCACGTTGCCGGCCGCCAGGGCGGGCGCGGCGGCGCGCATGGCCTGCCAGTAGGGGAAGTTCCACGGCATCACCGCCAGCAGCACGCCCAGCGGATGGAAGTGCACCGCGCCGTCCTCGTGTCCCTCGCGCACCACGCGCTCGGGCGCAAGAAAGCCCGGCGCCTCGTCCGCGTAGTACAGGCAGCCGAGCGCGCACTTGTCCACTTCGTCGCGCGCGGCCTGAATGGGCTTGCCCATCTCGAGCGTGGCCAGGCGCGCGAGCGGCTCGCGTTCCTCCTTGAGCAGGGCGGCCATGCGGCGCAGCATCGCGGTGCGCGCCTCGAGCGGCGTGGCGGCCCACGAACGGGCGGCGGCCGCCGCGCGCGCGAGGAGACGCTCGACCTCTGCGTCGGTGTGATCCGCGATGCTGGCGAGCACCGCGCCGGTGGCGGGATTTACGCTGGACTGTGGCATGCCGGCACGATGCAGAAACAGGGCGGCGAGCGCCAGTGTGCCGGGCGCCCCGGCACGTGAACGCGGCGGGCCGCTGAGGGCATGCTTCGCCCGGACCCGCCGTGCCGTTAGCTTTCGTCTCGACCTCAACCCGCTTGCACTCCATGGCTTCTCGCCCCGCAGCAGACCGTCCTGCGTTCAAGATCCGCCGCTCGGCCATCTCCGGCCGCGGCGCGTTTGCCGTTCGCGATATCAAGAAGGGAGAGCGCCTCATCGAGTACCTCGGCGAGCGCATCTCGCACCCGGTGGCGGACGATCGGTACGACGACGAGTCGATGAAGTCGCACCACACCTTCCTGTTTTCGGTGTCGACCCGCACGGTCATCGACGCGTCGGTGGGCGGCAACGACGCGCGCTTCCTGAACCACTCCTGCGACCCGAACTGCGAAGCGGTCATCGAGAAGCGCCGCGTCTTCATCTACGCCCGGAAGCCGATGCGCCCCGGCGACGAGTTGATGTACGACTACGGCTATGAGCGCGACGGCACCGAGACGGAGGAGGACGAGCGGCGGTACGCGTGCCGCTGTGGAACGTCCAAGTGCCGCGGCACCATCCTGGCGGCCAAGAAGCCGCCCCGCAAGAAGCCGCACCACGCGGTGGCCCGCCACACCGAAAAGAAGAAGGCCCGGTAGGCCTCAGCCTTCTGGCGCGCCGGCGAAATCGGGTGTAGCGTGTTCTTCAGGCTGGGAGTCCCTCGCCACGTGACCCGCGGCGGGCACAGCCTGGGAGATGCCTGCATGGAGAAGCGCACGTTTTGCCAGAGTTGCGGCATGCCGCTGAAGAAGGACCCGAAGGGCAGCGGCACCAACGCCCACGGCACGCGAAGCCTCATGTACTGCAGCTACTGCTACATGGAAGGGCACTTCGTGAAGCCCGACATCACGCTCGACGAGATGAAGGCGCTGGTGGTGACGACGCTGCACAAGAAGGGGATGCCGACCTTCGTCGCCCGCCTCGTGGCCCGCAATCTCCACAGCCTGCAGCGCTGGCGCACGGCTCAGCCCACGGGCTGAGTCTCGTCGAGGCGGCTGATGTCGAGCGACATCACGCCCTCGGCATCCGGCGGGTTGAAGATGTTGGTGAAGCGTACGTTCCAGTCCAGCTGATCGGGCTTGTACGACGTGCGCGCATGCACCGTGGCCGCGAAGGTGTCGTCGATGCCGCTGAGCAGCAGCAGGATTTCCGAGTCCTGCGCGTGCAGCGCCGCCGCGTCGAGCCCCCAGAGCGGACTCTCCGGCGTGATGGGGTGCACGATGGTCCACGCCAGCGGGAAGAACGTCACCTGCGAGCGGTCGAGCACCAGCGGCCGGTAGCGCCGCAGCGGCTGGCCGCTGG
>CAYHCW010000569.1:0-2133 GCA_964355025.1 uncultured Gemmatimonas sp.
AAGTACGACATGTCGCCTTCACCGTCGCCGAGGCGTCCGTGGAACAGGCGCGTGTAATAGCCGTGACGCTCGAGCGCGCTGGTGAGACGCGTCGCTTGAATGGACGGCCCGCCGATATTGAGGCGCGTGATCACACGCGCGATCGTCGGCTGGAGCAGGGGTGGGCGATCGGCTGTGGATGTCACGCGTGGGACCGACCGCTATCGTTCCTTATTCACGGTCCTTCCGGCAACCAGGTTCTGGCCGTCGTACCTGTCACGACGTGGAGCCAGGCCCCAACGCGATGACACGGCCGATGGGGCGTGCCCTCCTGCTGACCGGTGGCCTGGCGCTGGCCATGGTGGCCGTAGTGGCGGTAATGGCCGTACCCGATCGGCTGCAATGGGTCGTGTCGATCGCATCGACCGGGGCTAACGAGGTTGTCTTCCCGGTCGGATACTGGCTCACCGCAGGGCTGTGGATTTACCTGGTGACGCAGGTTGTCGAGGGGCCCGTCCAATTCGTCGCCGCCCGGGCCGCCGTCGTCGCGATCGTTCTTCACGTGCTGCTGTTGCTTGCCGCCTACTCTGCTCGCCTGGATGAGCCCTCGACGTTCAGCACGTCCTTCTACTGGCAATACGCGCGGTTCTTCTGCGGAGCAGTACTGGCACTGGCAGCATGGTGGGCGATCACCACGGGCCGTGCGATTGGCTCCGGGGCCCGTGCGTCGGCACTGGTCGATGCGCCGATCCTGGTGGGCGCGACAGTGTTCGCGGCAGCAATGGCGTTGCACGACCTTCCGGCGGCAATCGGCGGGCTGGCTGTAGGAGTCCTCATCGCGCTGGCGCGTCACTTCTGGACGTCGTCAGTGGCAAGGCTGCCGCCGCCGATTGGCGAGATGCTTCGCAGTGAACGCCTGTTTCTCATGGCGATGTTCGCCCTGGCACTTGGCCTTCGGATTCTGTACCTGCGCCGCGTGATGACCGACCCGAATTACCTCGAGACCGGCGCGGATGGCCCAGTCTACGATGAACTGGCGTGGTCCATCGCCACGGGCCAGGGCGTGCGGGAGTCGTTCACGAATCGCTTTCCGCTGCTGGTGCTGGGCTACGTATGGCTGGCCAGCGGCGTCTATACGCTGGCCGGGCACAGCTACTTCGTTCTCGGCGCCCTGCAGTCGGTGTTGGGCGCCCTCGCTTGCGTGCTCCTGTATGCGGTAGCGAGAGACCTCCACGGCGCCGTGGTTGCCCGGGTTGCCACAGTCTTCGCCGCGATCAGCTATCCGTTGCTGTTCGCCGCAGCGGCGATTGGCCACCAGGCCATCGACGTGTTCATGACGACGCTCGTCGTCTGGCTCTTGATGCGGGCGACCCGGTTGGCGCCTCCGGCATGGGCCACGTGGGTGGGCATCGGCATGGTGTTTGGCGGGGCGATTGCCATTCGGGAAACGGGTATGTTCTTCCTGCTGTTCGTGCTTCTCTGGATACCAATCGTGTTCAAGCGGCGGGCCTGGAGCGGATCGCTCCGAGCCGCAAGCGCAATGCTGCTGGGCGTGGGCGTCGTGCTGGCGCCCCTTGTCTTTCCAATGGTGGCGACCGCGGAGAAGCGAATGGCTCTGCGGGTGCACCTGGACCGCCTGTATGTCGGTGAAATGGAGCCCGACACGATTCGGGCGGGGATTGTTGGGCCCATGGCCGCACCGCAGGCTGCGGCCAGGCAGATGTTCACCGAACCCGGGCGTGTTCTCGCCACGCTCGGCCGCGCCTACTCGCGCAACATCGCGCTGCAGTTCTTTTCGCAGCCCTACGGCGGCTTCGATCTCGTGTTCCTCTCGAAGGGGTCGCCGTACTACTACGGGCTTTGGTGCTACGTGTACTTGCTGGCTGCCGCCGGGCTGATCGCGGCGTGGCGCGGGGCGTGGGGCCCAAGTCCCCGCGCGCTCGGGTTTGCCCTTGTCGTCGGTGTGATCGTCTCGCGGACGCTTCCCCACGTCGTGCTCGAATCGAACTACCGCCATCGCGTGCCGATTGAGCCGTTCCTGATCCTGGTGACAACGGCGACGGTCGTCGGCCTGGTGGTCGCCGCGCGATCGCACTGGAAACTCCGCGGAGTGGAGGCGTAATGGCGCTCACCAGGCGCAAGTTCATCGTGTTT
>CAYHCW010000570.1:0-2132 GCA_964355025.1 uncultured Gemmatimonas sp.
TCCTCCTTGCCGCCGGCCACCCGGCTGAGCAGCAGGATGACGCCGGCCGCCGCGACCACGAACGTGATGCCGATGATCGCCTCCTGCGGCACCTGCTGCTTCCGGCTGTTGCGCGACCAGCTGAACAACGCCGCGCCGAGGAATGTCACACCGAGCGAGATCCAGAAGGCGATGCGGTCATTGAACTGGTAGCCCAGGATGAGCGCCACGCAGGTGCCAAGTGTCGCCAGTTGCGCGAGCGCCAGGTCCACGAAGATCACCTCGCGCTCCACCACGTGCAGGCCGAGGTAGACCAGCAGCGGCGGCAGCACCAGACACGCGGCCAGCGGCCATTTCATCACCTGCCAGGCAACCTCGAAGTCCACTGGCATCATCTCTTCTCCTGCAGCGCGGTGGCCAGCGTGTGCACGATCGAGTCCATCAGGTCGAAGTACGTGGCCGTGTTCTTCAGCGCGCCCGGCTGCTGGGCGACCTCGAGCACCACGGCGTCCGTCTGCCGCGCCACGGTCTCTGCCGTCTTCCGGCTCTGGAACGGCTGCACGAGGATCACCCGCACTCTTCCAGCGCGCATCCGCGAGATCACCTGCGCGAGGTGCGCGGGAGACGGTGAGATGCCCGGCTTCGGCTCGAGCGTCTCCACCACGTCCAGCTTGAACCGCTCCGCCAGATAGACAAAATCCTTGTGATACGTCACGATCTTCGCGCCGCGAAACGGTTCGAGCTCCTTCTGCCACGCCAGCAACTTCGAGTCAAGGGTACCCAGGAACCACTTGAGATTGGCGTGATACAGCGCCGCCGATGCCGGGTCGACTTTCGTCAGGCGATCGGCGATCTGCGTCACGATCACCCGCACGTTGAGCGGGTCGAGCATGAAATGCGGATTTCCCTTCTCGTGCACGTCGCCCTTGGCGCGGTCGAACGACGTCGGGATTTCGAGCATCCGGATGCCCAGCGACGCCGAGATGCGACCCGGCGCACCGGCGGCAAGCTTTTCGTTCCGCGCGCTCTCGAGCAGCGAGGGCAACCACCCGATCTCGAGCTCCGCACCGCCGTCGATCAGGACGTCGGCCCGGTTGAGCGTCACGATGTGGCTGGGCTTTGCATCGACGAAGTGTGGGTCTTCCGTCGGCTTGGCAAGCGCCTTCACGTCCACGGCGTCGCCGCCGATGGCGGTGGCGAGCGCCGCCAGGTCGGGCGTCGTGGCCACGACGTTGAGTCGCTTCGCGACCCGCGGCGTCTCCGCCCCCGCCGTGGCGAGCAGGGCGCCGAGCGCGACCGTCAGCTGTGTCAGGGTGTGCATGATGGTTCGCGCCATTCCTAGAATTTGTGGGCGGCGTGTGCGCCGAGCAGGAACTCGAATTGCAGCAGCAGCGAGTGGTCGTTGCCGATGGCGCTGCGGCGGTCGTAGTTGTACTGGAACCGGAACTTCGAGAACTCGGTGGGGAACCACGTCATGTTCGTGGAGTAGCGCGACCGGTTGCCGCGCTCCGGCGCGTCGTAGGCCGTGTAGAGAGCAGGGTCGCCGCTGGCCCGCTCGGCGCGCACGCCGGCCACGAGCATCGGCTTGATGCCCCACTGCAGCTGGGCGTACCCGCCGCGATCGCGGAGCGCCTCGGCGGGCAACGGAACGGCAGGGTCCGCGGCCGCCATCCGCGCCGCCGCGTCGTAGCGGCGCACGAGTCCTTCGCCCTGGAACGAGACAAACGGAAAACCCCGGTGCGCCGTTGGCGACTTCCACTTCCAGTACACATCGGCCCCGTACACCTGCGTCTGCCTGCCCGGTCCCGAGTTGTTCGGCCCGAACGCCCCGGACGCCCCCATCAGGAGGGTCTGCGTGTCGGACAGGTCCACGGAGGTGGCCAGCCGCGGCACGTAGAGCATGTCCCCGCCGCCCGCGACCGCCCGCTCTGTCGGCGCTCCGCCGTGAATCGCCGACGATGCCTCCGAGCGAAAGCTGTACGTCGTCGTACCGGCACTGTTGAGCACGGCCATCGTCGCTTCCGCATAGAACGATGTCGGCAGGAGCCACGAGATCCGCAGGCCCTGACTGCGCAGCCCCTCAGGGCCGAACATTCGGTTGAGCGCCAGCGGCTGGTCGGCAAACGCCCACGAGTGCGGATGCTGAACATTCT
>CAYHCW010000571.1:0-2132 GCA_964355025.1 uncultured Gemmatimonas sp.
GGCCTACTACGAGGAGATGTTTCGTGCGTTGAAGGCGAACTTCCCGCACGTGCACATCAAGGCGCTGACGGCAGTGGAGATCGCGCACATCGCGCGCATCGAGAAGATGTCGTGGCACGACGTGCTCGCCGCGCTCCAGGCGGCGGGGCTCGACACGATGCCCGGCGGTGGCGCCGAGACGTTCAGCGCGGCGGTGCGCGACCGCATCGCCGGCAAGAAGCTGGCCGGCGCCGACTACATCGGGGTGCATCGCAGCGCGCATGCCCTCGGAATCCGCTCCAACTGCACGATGCTGTACGGGCATGTGGAGACGATCGAGGACCGCATTGAGCACCTGGCGATGCTGCGCGACCTGCAGGACGAGACCGGCGGCTTTCTGGCGTACATTCCGCTGGCCTATCATCCCGATGACAACGAACTGGGCCGCGACCTCGCCCGCCAGGGGACGGCGACCACCGGGTGGGACGACCTGCGCCAGCTCGCCGTCGGCCGGCTGTTCCTCGACAATTTCCAGCACGTGAAGTCACACTGGATCATGGTGACGTCGCCCCTCTCGCAGGTCGCGCTGCACTACGGCGTGAACGACCTCGAGGGGACGGTGGTGCGCGAGAAGATCTACCACGCGGTGGGCGCCCACACGCCGCAGGCCATGACCCTCGATGCCATCCTCGCGCTCATTCGCGGTGCGGGCAAGGTGCCCGCCGAGCGCGACTCGTTCTACCGGATACTGCGCACCACGTTTGAATCGAGCGCGGTCCCGGCGGGCGCCGCCTGATGCGCATCGGGCGCATCCCGTACCTGAACTGCGCGCCCGTATACGGGGCCGTCGATCGCGGCATCGTGTCGCTGGACGGAGAGCTCGTGAGCGGCGTGCCGTCGGCGCTCAATCGACAAATGGCCGACGGCACGCTGGACGTGTCGGTGATCTCGGCCGTGGAATATGCCCGCGAGGCGGGGAAGTACATGCTGCTGCCGGACCTCGCGATCTCCTGCGACGGGGCGGTGCGCAGCGTCATGTTGTTTTCCACGTGCGCCGCACCGGCGCTGCACGGGGCGAAGGTCCTCGTCAGCCGAAGCTCGATGACGTCGGTCGCGCTGCTGGAGCTGCTCTTCGAGCAGGTCTGGAAGGCTCGGCCGGAGTTCGTGCCCGGGGACGCCGAGGCCGACGACCTGCGGCTCGACCAGACGCCCGTGGCCGCGCGCCTGGTGATCGGCGATGCGGCACTGATGCTGCGGCACCGCGCACACCCGGTGGCCGAAGGGCACGGGCAGGACTATCCGTTCGCCTACGACCTGGGCGCCGAGTGGAAGTTATGGACCGGGCTGCCGTTCGTCTTTGCGGTGTGGGTGGCGCGCCGTGACGTGAGTGTTCGCGAGGCACTGGCCGTGCACGGGGCCCTCATCGAAAGCCGCAACTGGGGGCTGGCGAACCTCGACCGGCTGGCCGGGGAGTCATCAGCTGCGTTGCGGCTGCCGCGTGCCGTGATCCACGAGTACCTGGCCGGCCTCGACTACGGTCTGGGCCTGGAATACCTGGAAGGGCTCTCGGAGTTTTTCCGGCGGCTCGAGAGGGCTGGGAAGGTGCCGCAGGGGAAGCTCGTGTTCTTGCCGGCAGCGTAGAGCTTACAGCGTACGGCGTACAGCTTACAGCTGCTTTACGCTCTCCGCCGTACGCCACTCGTCATCAGTTTCCACCGAGCCGTCTCCCATGTCTGAACTCGCCAATCTCCTCGACCTGTACAAGTCCGCCCCGCTCCTCGAGCTTGGCGCGCTCGCCGACGCCAGGCGCCGCGCGCTGCACCCCGACGGCGTCGTCTCGTACATCGTCGATCGCAACATCAACTACACCAACGTCTGCGTCGCCGACTGCGGTTTCTGTGCGTTCTATCGTCGTCCCAAGGACGGTGAAGGGTACACCCTGTCGTACGAGCAGATCGGCGCGAAGATCGAGGAGACGAAGGCGCTTGGCGGGGTGCAGATCCTCATCCAGGGCGGCCACAATCCGTACATCCCGTTCGAGTGGTATCTCGAGCTGATCAAGTACATCAAGCGCCACCATCCCATTCACATCCACGGCTTTTCGCCCAGTGAAGTGGACTTCTGGGCGACGCTGTACCGCATGGACGCGCGGG
>CAYHCW010000572.1:0-2129 GCA_964355025.1 uncultured Gemmatimonas sp.
ACGGCGTGCTGGCCGTCGACCTGCTGGTGAGCGCGAGCAAGGACGCCCACAAGGCGATCGATGTGGTGACGCGTCGGCTGAACGTGCGTGCCACGCGGGCCACGCACGCCGACCGCGGCTGACCTCGCCCCCTCGGCGTGCCCGGCGTGACCGTGCCTGACTGGGTGATCCCCGCCACGCTCGCCCTGTTCGGCGTCGCGGTCGTGGGGTGGAATTTCGCGCTGGGCGCGCGCATCACGGCCCTGCCGCAGGCGGGGCGCGCGTTTCGGGTGCTCTCGGGAATGAGCGCCTTTCTGCTGTTGCCGGCCCTGGTGATCGGCCTGCTGGCCCCGACGACGCCGGGCGCGCGCGTGCTGCAGTCGCTCGCGTGGCTCTGGCCGCTCGTGGCGGCGGGCGTGGCGACGCAAGCCTGGTGGACGTTGGTCAGCGGCCGCGCGCGCACGGTCGTGGTACTGCCCATTGCGCTGTTCGACAGCGTCGTGGCGTGCATCGCGGCGACGCGCTGGCTCGAGGGACTCGGCGTCGCGGTACCAGCGTGGCTGCTGGCGCCGGGCCTGGCCGTGTCGTCGATGGGGGCGCGCGCACTTGGCGACGGCGCGTTCCTGTGGAGCGCTGCGGTGCTCATTCCGTCACTGGCACCGGCGGAGCGCGCGCGGTGGCGGCTGAGCGCCGCCTGGCGCGCCATCATGGCCACGGTGTGCACCATCGTCGTCGTGCTCCTCAGCGTCGGGCTGCCGGATGCGTACCGTGCGATCATCGCACCACGCCCCGCAGGCGCTGACCTGATGCCTGAACGTGCGCGCTCCGATTTCTCGGTGGGACTGCGGCTCTATGGCACGCTCAGCGGCGCTCCGTCGTGGACCACCGCGCGGCACGATGCGGCCCTGGCCGATTCGATGGGCCTTACGGCCGTGCACATCGAAATCGGATCCGACGGCGCCTCCGCGATCGCGCTCGACTCGGTGGCCCGAAGCCTCGAGGCGCGACGTGACTCGACCGTGCTGATCGTCACGTTCGACCTCGCGCCCGGCTACCTCCGGCCGTTCCGTCCGGACGACGCGTGGATGCGTACGCGGCTGGGCATCGTGGAGCGCATCGTGCAGCACCTGCACCCCGATGTGCTGGTGCCGGCAGAAGGACTGCCGCGCACTGCAGACCTCGCGAGCGTGACCTGGTGGCAGAGTTACTACGAACGCGTGGCGCGATCGGCGCGACGGATCGACCGCGACGTCTCGGTGGCACTGGCCACCGAGGCGGCATCAGCGGCAGACAGCGCGCTCAGCGACTGGGTGATGCGCGGCGATTCGCCCGTGGACGCCATCGCGCTGTCCGTGCGTGCGCACGACGGACAACCGGCCCGGTTCGAGCGCGCGGTGGCGGCGATGGATCGCTGGGTCTCGCTGGCCCGCGTGTCGCCCTCGGTGTGGGTGGTCGGCGTGCCCACCGCGCCCACCATTTCGGGTGAGATGGCACAGCAGCGCCTGGTGCGCCGCGCCCTGTTCTGGGGCGCATCGCGCGCGTGGGTGCGCGGCGTGATCGCCGGCGACGCCTCGGACGTGCTGGCAAGCACGGGGCTGCGCACGGCGACGGGGCGCGCTCGCGGGGCGCTCGCCGAAGTGGGCGCCGCGCTGCGGGCGCTGCGCGAAGCGCCGGACCCAGTGCCTGTGGCCGTCGATTCCGTGCGTATGACACCCAGCACCGCCGCACCCACGCTTCCTCCACCCGACGCACCGTGACCAGTGCCTCCATGTCCGGGTTCCGGCCCGCCGCCCTCACGTTCCTGCGCGCACTCCGCAAGAACAATCGTCGCGAATGGTTCGAGGCACACCGTGCCACCTATGAGCGCGAGATCAAGGCGCCGCTGAAGGCGTTCGCCGAGGAACTCGACGTGCGCTTTGCCACGGTCGCCCCCGAGTTCGTGGGCGACCCCAAGCGCTCGCTTTTCCGCATTCATCGCGACATTCGTTTTTCGAAAGACAAGTCGCCATACAAGTCGCACGCCGCGCTCTGGATCTTCCATCACGCACCCGGCCGCGGTGTCGGAACGACGGTCGACGGCGGGGCCGGTTTCTACTTCCACCTCGAGCCAGGCGCGTCGATGGTGGCCGCGGGGCTGTGGATGCCACCGC
>CAYHCW010000573.1:0-2123 GCA_964355025.1 uncultured Gemmatimonas sp.
GCCGGCTGCGCGATTTCTTCGATCCGGACCGGCGGTCAAACCCGGGCAAGGTGGTGCCGGTGCGGTTCTGTCGAGAGTGGAAGGCGCCGGGCGGAGCGAAGCCATGACACTCCGGCCAACGACACTCCCGGAACTGGTTGCACTCATCAGCACGTCCGCGTCGAGCGGCCAGACCCTTCGGCTCGTCGGAACGGGCACCTGGCTCGACGGTGGCGCTCCGGTGCGCGCCGACGCCGAGCCTGTGCATCTCGACGCCTTCAGCGGCATCATCGAGTATGAACCCGGCGACCTCACCATCACGGTCGGTGCGGCGACGACCATCGCCGAACTCGATGCGGTGACTGCCGCGCACAATCAGTGGTGTCCGCTTTCGCCGTGGGGTGGTGATGCGGGGTCGGTGGGAGCGACGATCGCCACGGCGTCGGCTGGGCCCTTCGCGCGCGCACTCGGATTTCCGCGCGACCTCGTGCTGGGCCTCGAGTGCGTGGACGGCACGGGCAAGGTGCTGCGCCCCGGCGGCAAGGTGGTGAAGAACGTCGCCGGCTTCGACCTCACGCGGCTGATGACCGGCGCGTGGGGAACGCTTGGCGCCATCACGCGCGTGAGCCTGCGCCTGCGCGCCCGACCTGCGGTGGATGAAACCTGGGCGGTGCCGCTCGACGCCACCGATGCGGCGCACGCCGAACGCATCGGCGCCCTCGTGCGCGGGCACACGCCGCCAGTCGCGTGCGAGCCGCTCGATGCCGCGCTCGCATCGCTGCTTGGCCTCGACGCGCGCGCGCACGTGCTGGTGCGCCTGGCCGGGAACTCCGCCTTTGTGAATGCCGCACGCGTCGCGGTGTCGGCCCTTGGTCGCGCGGCAGTCTGCGACACCGGCATCTGGGCGGCGCTGCGCGCCGCGCCGCGCGCCGCGCCGATCCGACACGCAATGTCGCCCGGCGTACGCGCGCTCAATGCGCGCGTCAAGCACGCGTTCGACCCCGCCAACATCCTGAATCCGGGAGTCATGGGATGAGCGCCGTGCCCATGATGTTTCCCACATCCGGCAGCTGCCCTACTCCGTTGGAGCAGTCGCGCGTCGGACTCGACAGCTGCGTGCACTGCGGCTTCTGCCTGCAGGCATGCCCCACCTACCTGGCGCTCGAAGACGAAAACGACTCGCCGCGCGGCCGTCTGGTGCTGATGCGCGCCGCGGTCGAGGGGACAATCGCGCTCGACGATCCCGACGTGGCGACTCACCTGAGCCGCTGCCTCGGCTGCCGTGCCTGCGAGTCGGCCTGCCCCAGCGGCGTGCCGTACGGACATCTATTGGAGAAGGCGCGCGAGACCCTCGCCGCGTCGCGCCCGCTCCCGCTGCAGGCGCGCTTCATCCTTTGGCTCTTTGCGCGACGGTCGCTGCTGCGCGTGGCGCTCTGGTTCGGCCGCTTGGCCCGCGACACCGGCATCGCCGAGCAGCTCGCGCGGCTGCCGGGGTCGCTCGGCTTTCCGTTCGCAATGCTTGCGTCCACCGTTCGAGAGGATGCGCGGGCGTGGACTCCGCGTACTCCTGTCACGCGGGCGCGCGTGGCGACCCTCGACGGCTGCGTGATGGAAGGCCTGTTCACCAGCGTGAACCGGGCCACCGAGCGCGTGCTTGCCGCCAACGGCTACGCGGTCTGCGCCACGCCGGGGCAGCAATGCTGCGGCGCGCTGCACGTGCACGCCGGCGACGCCGCCACCGCGCGTGCGCTGGCGCGTGCCAACATCGCCGCGTACGAGGCCAGCGGCGCCGAGTTCATCGCCGTGAACTCGGCGGGGTGCGGCGCAATGATGAAGGAGTACGGGCACCTGCTCGCCGACGATGCCGAATGGCGCGAGCGCGCAGTCCGTCTGAGCGCGCAGGTGCGCGACGCCAGCGAATTGCTGGCCGAAGCCGGGCCGCGACCCGGCGCGCCGCTGCCGCAGCGCGTCACGTACGACGCGCCGTGCCATTTGGAGCACGCGCAGAAACTCACCACGCCGCCGCTGCAGGTGCTGGCGGCAATCCCCGGACTGGAGCATGTGCCGCTGACTGACCGCGAGCAGTGCTGCGGCAGCGCCGGCATCTTCAACCTCATCGAGCCCGACGTCTCGCAGCGCGTGCT
>CAYHCW010000574.1:0-2120 GCA_964355025.1 uncultured Gemmatimonas sp.
TTGCCGCTGACGTCCGGCTTGTTGCCGACCGACACGAACTGCGAAATGCCGATGCCGTACTCGCGCGCATAGTCGAGCACGCTGAGCCCCAGCGCCCCCGACTGTGACACGAAGGCCGCATGGCCGAACGGCGGCATCGTGGTGGCGAACGTGGCGTTCATCGAGATGGCGGGATCGGTGTTGACCACGCCCATGCAGTTCGGGCCGATCATCCGCATGCCGTGCCGGCGCACGATGTCCATCAGGCGCGCCTCGCGATCCACGCCGTCGCCGCCGATCTCGCGAAAGCCGGCCGAAATCACCACCAGCCCGCGAACCTGTGCCGCGCCGCACGCCTCGGCGATGTCGAGCACCTGTTCCTTGGGCACGACGATGACCGCCATGTCGCACGCCTCGGGGACGTCGCCGATGGTGCGATGCGCGTGCACCGAGCAGATGGACGACGCGCGCGGGTTGACCGGATACACCGCCCCGGTGAACCCGAATCCGATGAGGTTCGACAGGATCTCGTGCCCGATGTGCGACGCGTTGCGGGAGGCACCGACCACCGCGATCGATCGTGGCGCGAGCAGCGCGGCGAGGGCGTCGGTCATTGCCAGCGCTGCACGACGCGCGCCTTCACGACCTTGTCGAGTCGTGGAAACTCGCGTGCAAGGTACGCCTCGCCCTCCTTGGCAATGCGGTCCTGGCTGGGGCCCTTGCCGCGCGGCGCGCCCTCGCCGTACCCCTGATACAACGAATCCACCACGTCCATGCCCGCCACGACCTGTGCCGTCACGCTGAATCCCATCGCGTCGAGGCGCTGGTTGTTCCGGAGGCTAATGAAGAGCTGCGTGGTGCGCGTGTTGGGGCCTCCCGTGGCGAACGACAGCGTTCCGCGCACGTTGCCGCGCGCCACCGTGTCGTCGGCAAAACGCCGATCGCGCCACAGGCGGGTCACGGTGGTGTCGCCCGACATCCCGAATTGCACCACGAAGTTCGGCACGGCGCGAAAGAAGCGCACGCCGTCGTAGTACCGGTGGTTCACCAGCCAGTACAGGCGGTCGGCGCCGCGGGGCGACCAGTCCCGGTGCACCTTCAGGTCGAACGGACCGCGCGTCGTGGTGAACCGCACGGTGAAGCTGTCCGGGCCCGCGACATCGAGCCCCTTGGGCGACGGGGCGGTGAGTGGCGTGGCGCGATGGCACGCGCCGCCGAGGGCGGCGCCACACAGGAGCAGCAGCGAGAGACGGCGCATGCAGCAAATATACGTGCGGGGCGCGGGCGTCGCGCGCGACGCGTGGCCTTGGTATTATCCAATTAGAGAACCCCGCACCCCTCACTCGTCCCCAGAAACGCCCGAATTCCATGACTCGCATATTCAATTTCAGCCCCGGCCCGGCGGCCTTGCCCCTCGAAGTGCTGGAGCAGGCCCGTGCGGAGATGCTCGACTGGCAGGGCACCGGCATGTCCGTCATGGAGATGAGCCATCGCGGCAAGGCGTTCGTCAGCATCGCCGAGCAGGCGGAGGCCGACCTGCGCGAGCTGCTGTCGGTGCCCGCCAACTACAAGGTGCTGTTCATGCAGGGCGGCGCGACGATGCAGTTCGCGGCCGTGCCGCTCAATCTCTCGGTGGCGGGACAGACCGTGGATTACGTGAACACGGGGGCGTGGTCAAAGAAGGCGGTGGGTGAGGGCAAGCGATTTGCATCCGTACACGTCGCGGCGGACGCCGGTGAGCCGTACGCCTCCATTCCCGACGTCGCCACCTGGACGTGCTCGGCCGACGCGGCGTACCTGCACTACACGCCCAACGAGACCATCGGCGGCGTGGAGTTTCATCAGGTGCCCGATGCCGGTGCCGTGCCGCTGGTGGCCGACATGTCGTCCACGCTGCTGTCGCGGCCCATCGACGTCTCGAAGTTCGGGGTGATCTACGCCGGCGCGCAGAAGAACATCGGGCCGGCCGGCCTGGCCGTCGTCATCGTGCGCGATGACCTGCTGGGCCGCGCCCGCGCCGGCACGCCGGGCGTGCTCGACTACGCCGCCGTGGCCAAGGAAGGCTCCATGCTCAACACGCCGCCCACGTACACCTGGTACCTGGCGGGCCTCGTGTTCCAGTGGATCAAGCGGCAGGGCGG
>CAYHCW010000575.1:0-2119 GCA_964355025.1 uncultured Gemmatimonas sp.
TCTGCAGAAGCAGAAGGAACGCGACCCGGCGATGGGATATGCGCGCGACTTCGTGGGCGCCATGGAAAGCGTGTTGCCCGCCGTCGCCGAGCGCGGCGTGAAGGTCATTGCCAACGCCGGCGGCGTGAATCCCGAGGCGTGCGCCACCGCCGTGCAGACGATGGCGACGGCGGCGGGCCGCAAGGGCGCGCTGCGCATCGGCATTGTCACTGGCGACAACCTGCTGCCGCGCATCGACGAGCTGCTGGAGCAGGGGCACAGGCTTCTCAATATGGACACCGGCGAGCCGCTGTCGGTGGTGCGCGACCGCGTCATTGCCGCCAACGCCTACATCGGCTCCACGCCCATCGTCGAGGCGCTGGCGCAGGGCGCCAACGTCGTCATCACCGGGCGTTCCACCGACACCGCGCTGACCATGGCGCCGCTGCGCCACGAGTTCGGCTGGGGCGCCACCGCGTGGAACAAGCTCGCTGCCGGCATCATCGCCGGGCACATCATCGAGTGCGGCGCGCAGTGCTCGGGTGGCAACTGTCTGCACGACTGGCGCAACATTCCGCACCTCGCCGATGTCGGCTACCCGATCATCGAAGGCTCGGCCGACGGCACGTTTGTCGTCACCAAGCATCCGGGCACCGGTGGTCGCGTCAGCGTGCCCACGGTCACCGAGCAGCTCGTGTACGAGATGGGTGATCCGCACGCCTACATCACGCCCGACGTTGTCGCCAGTTTCGCGTCCATCCGGCTCGAGGCCGCGGGCCCCGACCGCGTACGGGTGTTCGGCATCACCGGTGCTCCGGCCACGGACAAGCTCAAGGTGTCCATCGCCTACAAGTCGGGCTACAAGGCGGTCGGCTCGCTCGTCTACGCGTGGCCGGACGCGCTCGAGAAGGCGGAGATGGCTGACCGCATCCTGCGTGAGCGGCTCGACCGGCTGGGCCTGAAGTTCGAGAAGGTCCTCAGCGAGTTCGTGGGCGCCTCGGCCACGCATGGCCGGCTGGCCGGCGACGCCGGCCGCAATGCCCCCGAAGTGCAGTACCGCATTGGCGTGCGCGACGCCGACCGCAGGAAGGTCGAGCGCTTCACGCGCGAGGTCATTCCCCTGGTGCTCAACGGCCCGCCGAGCGTGACAGGCTTCGCCGGCGGGCGTCCAAAGGTCGAGGAGATCGTCGCCTACTGGCCGGCGCTGGTCGACAAGACGGTGGTGCAGACCCAGGTGGAGATTCGCTGATGCGGGTACGCCTCATCGACATCGCGCACGCCCGTTCGGGCGACAAGGGCGACACGGCCAACGTGGGCGTCATTGCGCTGCAGCCCGCGTGGTACGCGGTGCTCGAGAAGCACCTGACGCGCGACCGCGTGGCGGAGCACTTCGACGGTCTCATCGACGGCGGAGTGGACCGGTTCGAACTCCCCAATCTCAACGCACTCAACTTCCTGCTCCACGGCGCGCTCGACGGCGGCGGCACCTTGTCGCTGAAGACCGATGCCCAGGGCAAGGTCTACTCCACCGCGCTGCTGCGCTTGGTACTCGACGTTCCTGAGGATGAGGCCCACGCGGCGGGTCTTCCCGCGGCCCCATGAGTGATGCTCCGCGGCTGACCATCGGCATCTGGGGCGGCATTGGCCGTGCCACGCTCGCGCGCCCGGAGCTGCTGAACCCGCTCGACGTGCAAACTGCCGTCGAACTGCGGCATGCGCTCGAGGAGTTCGAGGCCGACCCCGACGTGCGCGCCGTGCTCATTGCCGGGCAGGGCGATCACTTCAGCGGTGCGATGATTGACCTCGAGCAGGACAACGACGCCGGGGACGCCTGGACGCTGGGTCGCGTCTTCCTGGCCATTCGGCAGATGTCCAAGCCGGTGGTGGCCGCCGTGCAGGGCCGCGCACTCGCCGGTGGCGCCGGGCTGGCCACCGCGTGCGACATGGTGCTCGCCCGCGAAGACGCCACCTTTGGCTATCCGGAGGTTCGCCTGGGTTCGGTGCCCGCCATGGTGATGACGATGCTGCGTCGCTCCGTCGGCGAAAAGCACGCGTTCGACCTCGTGGCCAGCGGCCGGATGGTGAGCGCGGCCGAGGCGGAACGCATCCGGGCGGAAGTCATCCCACCGGCCATCAAGTC
>CAYHCW010000576.1:0-2117 GCA_964355025.1 uncultured Gemmatimonas sp.
GCCCCGGTGCTCAAGGGGACCACGGGCATCGTGGTGCTCACCGCCGACGAAGTGCGCCAGGACACGGTGTACCCGTGCATTCACTGCGGGCGCTGCCTCGAGGCGTGCCCGGTGTTCCTGAATCCGTCGTGGCTCGGCGACCTGGCGCGCGTCAGGCGCTACCAGGACATGGCCGACGAGCACCTGGCCGACTGCATGCTCTGCGGGTCGTGTGCGTACGTCTGCCCGTCCAACATTCCGCTGTCGCAGCTCTTCCAGGCCAGCAAGGCCGCGCTGCGCCGCATCCAAGTGGCGGGGGCCGCATGACCGCGCCCAACCTCATTGTCACCGCGTCGCCGCACATCAAGAGCCTCGACACGACGCCGCGCATCATGTGGACGGTCGCGGCGAGCCTCACTCCCGTCATCCTCGCATCGGCCTTCTTCTTTGGTGTCAGCGCCATTCTCGTGGTGCTCGCCGCGACGCTGGGATCACTGCTCACCGAGCGTTGGTTGGGCAAGCCGAAGTCGCTGCGCGACGGGTCGGCGATGATCACCGGCCTCCTGCTTGGCCTGTCGCTCCCGCCCGGCATCCCGCTCTGGATGGCGGCGCTCGGCGGCTTCTTCGGCATCGCCTTCGGCAAGGCCATCTGGGGCGGGCTCGGGCAGAACGGGTTCAATCCCGCGCTGATCGGACGTGCCTTCCTGCAGACGGCATTCCCGGTGGCCATCACCACGTGGCCAACGCCGGGCGGCAGCTTCTTTGCACTGAAGGGGGACCTGTTCGCCTTTCCGTTCATGTCTCCGGTTGCCGATGCCGTCACCTCCGCGACCCCACTCGGCCTGTTCAAGTTCGAACAGAAGCTGACGTCGCTCGTGGACCTCGTGCTCGGCACGACGGGCGGCTCGGTGGGTGAGACGTCGGCGGTCGTGATCCTGGTCTGCGGTGCGTTCCTTGCGTGGAAGGGATACCTGAACTGGCGTTCGCCGGTGTCGATCATCCTCACGGTGCTGGTGCTCGGGCAGCTCCTGCACTGGCTCAACCCGGCGCGTTCGGCGAGTGGGCTCTTCCACGTCTTCTCCGGCGGCCTCATGCTCGGCGCCGTGTACATGGCGACCGACATGGTGACCGTGCCGACCACGAACAAGGGGCGCTGGCTCTTTGGCGCCTGCGTGGGCGCGATCGTCGTCATCATCCGCGTCTACGGCGGCCTGCCGGAGGGCGTGATGTACGCGATCCTCATCATGAACGCCTTCACGCCGCTCATCAATCGCTCCACGCAGCCGACCGTGTTCGGCACCGTGAAGCTGAAGGAGGCCAAATGAGCGGCCATCAGCACGGGGCGCCGCCCGCCGCGGCCGCACCCGATGAAGGGACCTCGACCGCGCGCCTGCTCTTCACGCTCGCCTTCTTCGGTGCGCTCGGCGGCGGCATTCTCGCCTACACGTACCAGAAGACGCTCGAGCCGATCCGGAAGTTCGCCGGCGAGAAGGTTGAGCTGGCGGTGAAGGAGGTGCTCGGTGGGCCCGCGAAGCTCGACACGCTCTTCCTGGTCGGCGACACGCTGAGCAAGACGCTGCCGGCGGGAGAGGACCCCCTCGAGGCGTCCAAGGTGTTCATCGGTTTCAACGACAAGGGCGAGCGCACTGGCGTGGCCGTCGAGGAGGCGGTGCCCGGCTTCTCGGCCGACGTGCGCCTCATGGTGGGCTTCGACCCGACGACCAGCGCACTGACCGGCATCAAGGTGCTGGCGCAGACGGAGACGCCGGGCCTGGGCGACAAGATCGAAAAAGATCCCGGCTTCGTCAAACGGTTCGTCGGCAAGCTCGTGAACCCGCTCAAGGGCCCCAAGAACCCGACGACCGATCCGAGCACGGCGCAGACCATCACCGGCGCGACGATCACGTCGAAGGCCGTCATCAAGGTCATCAACAAGGCGGTGGACACCTGGAAGCCGCGCCTTGACGCGTACGCGAAGGGAGGTGGCCAGTGACCGCCATGCAGGTCGAAACCATTGACGCCGCGGAGCCGCTCGTTCCGGGCGCCCCGCCGCCGCAGCCGCTGTTCCTCGATTTCTGGCGCGGCATCGCCGACGACAATCCGGTGATGATCCAGATGCTCGGGCTCTGCCCCGCGAT
>CAYHCW010000577.1:0-2103 GCA_964355025.1 uncultured Gemmatimonas sp.
CGGCGGGGACAGCCCGTCGTCGAGCACCCCGCGTCCGCAGAGCCGTGGCCCCATGGGCGGCGGCGGTGGCGCCGGTCGTGGTGGACCGGGTGCCGGACGTGGTGCCCCAGGTGGCGGCGCCGGGCGTGGCCGTGGCGCACCGGGTGGCGGACGTGGCGGGCCGGGTGCCGGCCGCGGTGGACCGGGGGCCGGACGCAGCGGACCGGGCGGGGGTCGTGGCGGCCGTGATGGCGGCCCCGGCGGTCGCGATGGCCGTGGCGGCGGACGTCCGGGCGAGGATCGCGAGGGGAGCGATCTGGTCGAGAACGTGGTCGCGATCAATCGCGTGGCCAAGGTCGTGAAGGGTGGCCGGCGCTTCAGCTTCAACGCGCTCGTCGCCGTCGGCGACGGGCAGGGGAAGGTGGGCATTGCCAGTGGCAAGGCCAACGAAGTGTCGGAGGCGGTGCGCAAGGCGGTCGAAGGCGCGCGTCGCAACATGGTGTCGATCCCGATGACCGGGGCGACCATTCCTCACGAGATCGTCGGCAAGCACGGCGCCTCGCGGGTGCTGCTGAAGCCGGCGACGCCGGGTTCGGGCGTCATTGCGGGTGGTGCGGTGCGCGCCGTCATGGAGTGCGCCGGTGTCACCGACATCCTCACCAAGTCGCTGGGATCGACGAATCCGTTCAACCTCGTGCGCGCGGCCCTCGACGGGCTGACGTCGCTGACGACGGTGGAACAGATCGCCCGCGAGCGCGGCGTCGAGCCGGCCTCGCTGGGTTACCGGTCGCGCGCCAAAGCCAAGGTGGCCGTCTAATGCCGCGTACATTCGTCTGGCACCCCGGCAAGGGGCCCAAGAAGACCGCGCCGAACACCCTCACCGAGGGGAAGGTGCAGATCGAGCAGATCCGCAGCGGCATCGGCAAGCCCGAAGTCATGCGCAAGACGTTGGAGGCCCTTGGCCTCCGCCACCATCAGGACGTGGTGGTTCACCAGGACTCGCCGTCGTTGCGCGGCATGATCAAGCGCGTGCGTCATCTCGTTGAAGTGACGCCGGTGAAGGAGTAAGAGATGTCTACCGAGAAAATTTCGCTCAATAACCTCCCCGCGTCGCCCGGGTCGCACCGCAACCGCAAGCGGCTTGGCCGTGGCCCGGGGTCGGGCACGGGCAAGACGTCGGGCAAGGGCCACAAGGGCAGCAAGGCGCGCGCGGGCCATCACGGCCCGGGCGGCGGCAAGCCGCACTTCGAGGGCGGCCAGATGCCGATGACGCGCCGCATCCCGAAGCGTGGCTTCACGAATCCGTTCCGCGTGGCGTACCAGGTGGTTGGCCTCGATGACATCGCCGCATTGACGGGCGACATCACCATCGAGTCGCTGGCGGCGGCCGGGATCATCCGCGCGCGTCGTCCGGCGAAACTGCTGGCCAACGGCGAGCTGACGGGCCCGGTGACGGTGCGGGGCCTCAAGGTGAGTGCCGCCGCAAAGGCCAAGATTGAAGCCGCGGGCGGCAAGGTCGAGGACTAATGGCACAGTCGAATCCCGCGTCGACGCTGGCGAACATCTATCGTACGCCGGAGCTCTGGGAAAAGATCATGTTCACCTTCCTCTGCCTGGTGATCTACCGGGTGGGCAGCCACGTCACCGCCCCCGGCGTTGACGTGGTGGCGATGATGGACTTCTTCCAGAATCAGTCGGGTGGTGGTGGGCTCCTGGGCCTGTACGACCTGTTCGTCGGCGGGAACCTGTCGAAGGCGACCATCTTCGCCCTCGGCATCATGCCGTACATCTCGGCGTCCATCTTTGCGCAGATCGCCGGGGCGGTGTTCCCGGTGGTCGAGAAGATGCAGAAGGACGAAGAGGGCAGAAAGAAGATCACGCAGTGGACGCGTTACGCGACCATCGCGCTGGCGCTCGTGCAGGCGTGGGGCTTTGCGCTGTTCACCGAGTCGGTGCAGGGCGCGGTGGCCTCGCCGGGCTTCGGGTTCAAGTTCGAGATGGCCTGGATCCTCACCACGGGCGCGATGTTCGTGATGTGGCTGGGCGAGCAGATCACCGAGCGCGGCCTCGGCAACGGCGCCTCGCTGCTGATCTTCTTCTCCATCATCGAGCGGTTCTGGCCCA
>CAYHCW010000578.1:0-2090 GCA_964355025.1 uncultured Gemmatimonas sp.
CCAGTGGAGCCCCGATGACGGCACCAGCGCCGCCAGTGAAGGACAAGAAGAAGGCAACGGACTACAAGCAGGGCTGGGCCGAGGCGAAGGTGCTGATGTGGCGGCATCGCCGCACCCTGGCCATCGGCTTCCTGCTGATGCTGCTGAGCCGGGCTGCGGGCTTTGTGGGTCCGACGAGTACCAAGTGGCTGCTCGACGAAGTGGTGGGCAAGAAGCGCTTCGAGCTGCTGATGCCGATCGCGCTTGCCGTGGGCGCCGCCGCACTGGTGCAGGCGGCGACGTCGTTCGCCCTGTCGCAGGTGATCAGCGTGGCGGGCCAGCGCGCCATCACCGAACTGCGCCGCAAGGTGCACGCCCGCCTCATGCGCCTGCCGGTGTCGTTCTTCGACAGCACGCAGAGTGGCGTGCTGATTTCGCGCGTGATGAACGACGCCGAGGGCATTCGCAATCTCATCGGCACCGGCATCGTGCAGATGGTGGGTGGGCTGCTGACGGCCTCGGTGGCGCTGGCCGGACTGTTCTACCTGAACTGGCAGATGACGGTGGCCATCGTCGTCCTGCTGGGCATCTTCGGCGGCGGCATGGCGTACGCCTTTACCGCACTGCGCCCGATCTTCCGTGAGCGGGGAGCGATCACCGCCGAAGTCAGCGGACGGTTGGGGCAGGCGCTGGGCGGCGCGCGCGTGGTGAAGATCTACACGGCGGAGAAGCGGGAAGAAAAGGTCTTCACCGTCGGCGCCAACCGCCTGTTCCGGAACATCGCCAGTACGATCACCGGGACGTCGGCCATCGGCGCCCTGAGCATCGTGATCATCGGCGCCATCTACGTGGTGCTCGTGCTCTTCGGCGGGCGGGCAATCATCGAGGGACGGATGACCGTCGGCGACCTGTTCATGTACGTCATGTTCGTCGCGCTCGTCGCATTTCCGGTCGTGCAGATGGCCAGCATCGGCACGCAGTTCACCGAGGCGTTTGCCGGGCTCGACCGCATACGCGAGATCATGCAGACGCCCACGGAGGACGAGAACGACGCCGAGCACGACCGCCTGAAGGAGCTGCACGGGGAGATCACGTTTGACGACGTGACGTTCGAGTATCGCGAGGGACTCCCGGTACTCAAGGACATCTCGTTCACCGCCCCCGCGGGCACGACGACGGCGCTCGTGGGCTCGAGCGGGTCGGGCAAGAGCACGCTGATCTCGCTGATCATGGCGTTCGCGCGCCCGCTCAGCGGACGCATCCTGGTGGACGGACAGGATCTCGCCGGACTGCGGCTGCGCGACTATCGCACGCACCTGGGCGTGGTGCTGCAGGACAATTTCCTGTTCGACGGCACCGTGCTCGACAACATCGCCTTTTCCAAGCCGGGGGCCACCAAGGACGAGGTGCTGGCCGCCGCCCGCGTGGCGCACTGCGACGAGTTCGTGTCGCAGTTTCCGGACGGCTATCAGACCATCGTGGGCGAGCGCGGCGTCAAATTATCGGGTGGCCAGCGCCAGCGCGTGGCGATTGCTCGCGCCATCCTCAGCGACCCGCGTGTGCTCATGCTCGACGAGGCGACGTCGAGCCTCGACAGCGAGAGCGAACAGCAGATCAAGCAGGGGCTCCGCGCCCTGCGCACCGGCCGAACGACGTTCGTCATTGCGCACCGCCTGAGCACCATCCAGAGCGCCGACCAGATCCTCGTGCTCGAGCATGGCGAGATCGTCGAGCGCGGCACGCACGGCGAGCTGCTGCAGATGAACGGTCGCTACCGGCAGCTGTACGACACGCAGTACCAGCTGGAGAAGGACCAGTTCATCAATCCGGGCGAGGAGATTGCGCGCCAAGCATAGCTTGGCGCAGAGAACGACAGAATACGACAGAGCGATACAGAGTACGACAGAGGGGGCCGCGGTCATCGCAGCCCCCTCTGTCGTATTCTGTCGTATTCTGTCGTCTTCTGTCGTTCTCTCTCTTACGGATTCTTCTTCCCCGTCACCTTCCCGCCATCCCCCTGCATCGACCACGATCCGTCGACCGTGTTGTCTTCCAGCAGCGTGAACTCGATGGCGGCCTCGACGCCCTGGGCCGTGGCCAGCACCATCTTC
>CAYHCW010000579.1:0-2088 GCA_964355025.1 uncultured Gemmatimonas sp.
AAGGCGCTCGACGCCATCTACCTGAAGCTCGGCGAAGTGGAGATCGACGACCTCGCCGCGGCGTCGCGCCACCTGGCCACACTCCCGTATGTCGATGGCCAGCGCGTCGGCATCTTTGGCACGTCGTATGGCGGCACCGCTTCGGCGCTCGCCCTGCTCCGCCACCCCGACGCCTTCGCCGCGGCCTCGGCGTCGTCGGCGGTGACGAGCTGGCACCACTACGACACGATATACACCGAGCGGTACATGTACACGCCCGAGGCCAACCCCGCCGGCTACAGGAAGGGGAGCGCCATGGAGTACGCCAAGGACCTCAAGGGCCGCCTGATGATCTACTACGGCACGGCCGACGACAACGTGCATCCCAACAACGCCATGCAGCTCATTCGCGCGCTGCAGCAGGCCGGCAAGAGCTTCGAGGTGCAGGTGGGGCCCGACGCCGGGCACAGCGGCATCAATCCGCAGCGCATGATGGAGTTCTTCATCGAGTCGCTCGTGCTGAACAAGGGCGTCGCCGGCCCGGCGAGCTAGGATCGGCCATTGTCCAACCTGACGCCGTGGGTCCAGCGCCTGCTGCTGGCGAACATCGCGATGTTCTTCGTGCAGATGACGATGCCGCAGCTGGCCGAGCCGCTCGTCTTTGTGCCCATGGCCGTGCTCACGCATCCGTGGTCGATCGTCACGTACATGTTCCTGCACGGCGGCTTCACGCACCTGCTGTTCAACATGCTCGCGCTGTTCTTCTTCGGGCCGCGCGTCGAGGAGCGCGTGGGGTCGCGCCGGTTCATCACGCTCTACTTCGTGGCGGGCACCTCCGGCGCGCTGCTCTCGTTCATCTTCGCCCCCTACGCCGGCGTCATCGGCGCGTCGGCGGGCGTCTTTGGCGTGATGCTCGCGTTCGCCTACTTCTGGCCGCGCGACCAGATCCTCATCTGGGGCATCCTGCCGGTCGAGGCGCGCTGGCTGGTGGTCATTACCACGGTGCTTGCGCTGTGGAGCGGGTTCGGCGGATCGCGCGGCGGCGTGGCCGACTTTGCGCACCTGGGCGGCTACGCCGGCGCGTACCTCTACCTGCGCTGGATCGGCACGGCGCACGGGATGAAGCGCTTCCAGAAGAAGGCGTTCGCCGCCGCGGGCACGAACGCCCTCGGTGACTTCAAGCGCATCAACCCGGCGTCGGTGCACGAACTCAACCGCGACGAAGTCAACCGCATCCTCGACAAGATCAGCGCCACGGGGCTCGCCAGCCTCGCGCCGCAGGAGCGGCAGTTCCTCTCGAACTTCGTGCCGCCGGACGACCGGCCACCCGTCGCCTGAGCAACGGGCGGCCGCGCCGCCCTAGATGTAGGCGAACAGCATCGCGTACACGATGCCCAGCACGATCAGCGTACCCATCGCCAGCGCCGTCCAGGCGAAGAAGCGGATGGTCCGGATGACGATCGGCTGATAGGGCACCACGAGGTGCTCTTCCAGCGTGCCCGACGCCACCAGGGCCTCGTACTCGTCCGGCTTGTCGTGCTTCAGTTCGTCCACCGTCATGCGCCCCGTGAAGATCACGAGGTCCATCGGGAACTTCTCCGGCCGCAGGTGCGTGTTGAAGAAGTGGATGGTGAAGATGAAGCCCGTGGCGAGCAACGCCTCGTCGCTGTGGACGATGGTCGCCACGTTGACGAACCAGCCGGGGAAGAACCGGGAGAAGAAGACCGGGAACCAGAGCATCAGCCCGGTGGAGCCGATGATGAAGATGCCCCAGAACACGGCGAAGTAGTCGAACTTCTCCCAGTAAGTCCAGCGGCCGTACGTGGGGCGCTTGCCCTTGCCGAGGAACCACTTCACCGACCCGATGACTTCGCGCAGGTCGCGCTTGTTGAACATCATCGAGCCCGGGCCGAGCACGAGCTCCATCCACGTGGTCCCGTCGCGGCGCTTGCGCTTGACGAGGTCCACGAGGTGCGTGATGAAGACGGCGACCATGATGACGGCCGCGTAGCGGTGGAAGTAGCCGGTGGTCTCGAAGCCGCCGAGCATGTGCGACACCACCCGCGCCCACCCGGTATACGAGAACTTCAGCGTCATGCCCGTGAGGGC
>CAYHCW010000580.1:0-2074 GCA_964355025.1 uncultured Gemmatimonas sp.
AAGAGAAGAAGATGGCGCTCACGCGGCGCGACGTGCGGTTCGCCATCACGCACGACGGCAAGGCGCTGCTCACGCTGCCGCCCGCGTCGGGACTGCGCGACCGCATCGCGGCGCTTTGGAGCGTCGCCCTCGCCGACGCGCTCGTCGCCGTCGACGACGTCAGTGGCCCCGTGCGGGTGAGCGGCCTGGTGGAACGCCCGGCTGACGTCGGGACCGCGGCCCGGCGCGTCTTCGTCACCGTCAATGGGCGCGCGGTGCGCGACCTGGGCATCGTGCGCGCCGCCGAAGCGGCGTATCGCTCCACCATTCCCGCGGGCGTGCGTCCCACGGTGCTGCTCGAGGTCGAGCTGCCCGGCGCCGACGTCGACGTCAACGTGCACCCGGCCAAGGCCGAGGTGCGCTTCCGCGACCGCTGGCCCGTGGAGCGCGCGGTCGAGCGCGCCGTGCGGCGCGCCCTCGGCACCGAAGATGCCGCCTGGTTCGGCGGACCCGCCAATGCGCCATCGCTGCAGTTCTTCCCGCGGGTGGTCGATGTGGAGGTGCTGCGCTCGCCGCTCACGCCGCACGCCGGCGATTCGCTCTTCGCACGACCAGCAGCCGACGATCCCCGGCACCCTGCGCCACACCCGGCACCTGACCCCGCTGCACCACACCCCGCACCCTTCGCCCTGCCTCCGGCAGACGAACCGATCGTTCCTCCGCTGATGCATCTGCGCCGCATGTTCATCGCCTTCGAGCGTGACGACGGCCTGGTGCTCATCGACCAGCACTCCGCCCACGAACGCGTGCTCTACGAACGCTTCATGGGTGACCTGGAGCGCGGCGACGCGACGGCGCAGCGGCTGCTCTTTCCCCTCACGCTGCACCTGTCGCCGGCCGAGGCCGACGCCTTCGACGCGAATCGCGATCTCTTTGCGCGGCTCGGCTTCGAGGCCGAGGCGTTCGGGGGCACCTCGGTGCTCGTGCACGCCACGCCGCATCCGCATCCGCGCTTCGATGCGGAGCGTTGCCTGCGCGACACCCTGCAGGCCCTCACTGGCGACCGCGTCGCGAGCACGCACGCGCGCCACGAGCGCCTGGCGGCCACCGTCGCGTGCAAGGCGGCCATCAAGGCGGGCGACGTGCTGGCGCCGGCCGAGATGCGCGCACTGTACCTGGCGCTCGCCGGCACCGTGCTCCCGGCGCGCGATGTGCACGGGCGCGCCACCATCGTCCACCTGTCGTGGGATGAACTCGATCGACGCTTCGGCCGGCGCTGAGCAGCGCGCCGGGCAGGCGGCCGCGAAACGCGGCGCGCTGCGCATCGTCTGTGGCCCCACGGGCGCGGGCAAGTCGAGCCTCGCCCTCGCGCTCGCCGAGCGTCACGGACTCACGATCCTCGTCGCCGACTCGCGGCAGGTGTATCGTGGCTTCGACATCGGCACGGCCAAGCCGACGACGGCCGAGTGCGCGCGCGTGCCGCATGAGGGCGTCGATCTCGCGGATCCCACCGAGCGCTACAGCGCCGCCGCGTGGGCGACGCACGCCACGGCGGTCATCGATCGGCTCGGCGCGGCGCGTGTGCTCATCGTCGGCGGCACGGGGCTCTATCTGCGCGCGCTGGTGCAGCCGTTGTTCGAGGAGCCGCCCCTGGACGCCACGCGTCGCGCGGCGCTCGCCGCCGAACTCGAGGCGGTCGACACGGCCACGCTGCGCCGCTGGGTGATGCATCTCGACGCCTCGCGCGCCGGCCTCGGCCGCACCCAGCTGCTGCGGGCCCTCGAAGTGGCCCTCCTCACCGGGCGTCGCATCTCCGACCTGCACCGGGACGCCGCGCGCGTGCCGCGCTGGACCGCGCGGTGGCTCGTTGTCGACCCACTGGATCAGCTGCACGCGCGCATCGAACACCGGCTCGACGTCATGCTGGCCGGCGGCTGGCTGCAGGAGGTGCGCGAGCTCGCGCGCGCGGTGCCGGCTGACGCGCCGGCGTGGAACGCGTGCGGATATCAGGCCCTGCGACAGCTGACGGAGTACGGTGCGAGAAGCCGCGAAGCCGCCCCGGACGGGAACCTGGACGAGACCCGTCACGCTATAC
>CAYHCW010000581.1:0-2068 GCA_964355025.1 uncultured Gemmatimonas sp.
ATAGATGAAATCATGGAACTGGCGATTCGTCAACTTCTTGCCATCCACCATTTCATGGTGGAGCGCGCGGAATTGCAGGCCACCCATCATGTACGCCACCTGGTAGAGCGGTCCGTACGACCCATTGAACGACCGCCGCACCTCGGCCGTGGCGTTGGCCCGTTCGTGCCCCACCCGGTCGATCAGGAACTCGATGCACTGCTGCGGCGTCCAGTTGCCCAGGTGGAAATTGAGCGAAAACATTATCCGTGCCGCACGGTGCATGCGCCAGAATAGCGCGCCGATGCGGTCCTCGGGCTTGCTGTGGAAGCCGTTGTCCCAGAGGATCGTCTCCCAGTAGAACGCACCCCCCTCGCTCCAGAACGGCGTGCCGAACTCGCGGCGATACGGGTAGTACCGCGACGTCATGAACCCCTGCATGTGGTGCCCGGGGATCATCTCGTGAAAGACCGTGGCGTGCGAGAAGTGCGGATTGTTGCCGCGCATCGACATCATCTTGTCGTCGTCCGACATGGAGTCGGTGGGATATGCCACCTGCAGCACCTCGCCACCCAGGAAGAACGGCGACGTCTTCTGCCGCTCGGGCGAGATCATCTCGATGCGCCAGACGTCCTGCGCCAGTGGCGCAATGGTGATCATGTCGTGTTCGCGCAGCCACTGCACCGCCTCGAACTCGAGGTCGCGCACCATGTTCACCTGCTCGCCCGGCGGCACGAAGCTCTGCTTCACCTTCTCCATCGCCTTCTTCCAGTCGTCGCCAAATCCCATCGCGCGCGAGGCCTTCTTCATCTCGCCCTCGCCCCAGTCGAGCTCCTGCTGGGCGATGGCAATGAGCTCCTCGGGCGAATACGGCAGCATTTCGTGCCGGATGCTCGTCTCGATCGCCGCGCGGCCGATGGGGAGCCCCACGATGGGTTCGTCGTCTCCCTTCTTCCAGCCGACGATCTTCTCGCGCAGCGCCTTCTGGTAGTTGGTCAACGCCGAGTCGGCGCTCCGGTACGGCGCGCCGGTCCACCACGAGAACAACGGGTCATACCCGTTGTAGAACTGGAACCAGCTGCGCAGCGTCGTGCGCATCGTCGCCGTCACCTCGGCTGCCCGGTACGCCGCCACCTTGCTGATCCTCGCCGCCGATGAGTCGCCCTTGGGCGGGGTCTCGATCTTCGTGCGCAGCGCATTCACGTTCGTGGTGATGAAGCCGAGTGTCTTTGCCGACCGCGCGCCGTCCACGTTTTCCATGCGCCGGCGCGCGTCCTCAAGGGCGAAGATGGAATCGCCAAAGGGGAGCAGGCCGTTGAGGTCGGCGTAGATCGTCGCGTCGCGCCGCATTTCGTCCTGCGCTTCCTCGATGCTGTTGCGCAGCAGCACGTGGTCGGCCTTGGCGTCGTGGCTGAGCTTGCCGAATTCGATGGCCTTCAGCTGCGTCGTCCATGCACCGTAAAATGCCGACAGCACCTCGCGCTGCGACGCCGAGTACTGCTGCGTGTAGCGCCGCACCAGCACGCCACGGTCGGCCGTGTAGCGTTCCACTACGCCACGCATCTCGCTGCCCCGCTCGGCGAGCAAGAGGTTGGCGTCGGGTGCGTACTGCGAGGGCGGCCCCTGCACGTACTTCTGTTTCCGTGCCTCCACTGTGCCCGTGCCCTGTGCCTTCGCTGTGCCCGTGCCCTGTGCCTTCACCGTGCCCGTGCCCTGTGCCTGCAGGGCACCCGTCACCAGCACAGCGGCTGCCACTATTCCAGCGAACCGCCGCATCAGTACGAGTACCCCGCCCGGTACCGTGGCGTTATCCACTCCTCGTTGATCCCCTTCGTCAACAGTTCACCCGTCGTCGGATTGAGGTCGATGGCGCGACCCGCGCGCACGGCGAGATTGCCGAGCACAATCATCTCGGTGAGCGGGCCGGCGTGGCCGGCGATGTTCGAGCCGGGCTGCGTCCCCGCCTTGATGGCGTCGATGAACTCGCCATAGACGCCCTTGGTGCGTGGGTACTTCACGGGCAGGGGCGTCGCCTTCACCGCCTTGTCGGCCTCGGGGTCGAGCAGGCGCGGGTTTTCACCGTACGTGC
>CAYHCW010000582.1:0-2067 GCA_964355025.1 uncultured Gemmatimonas sp.
CCGATTCGGGGACCATCAACGTGCTTGGTTCGCCCAACACGTCGCCCGGCCTGCTCGACCGCCTCGGTTACCTTCCCGAAGAACGCGGTCTTTACAAGAAGATGCAGGTACGCCGGCTCCTGCGCTTCCTCGCCGAGCTGAAGGGCGTGAACGCCCGCACGGCCGATGCCCGCATCGATGAATGGCTGGAGCGGCTGTCGCTGCGCACCGCCGAGAAGGACTGGGGCAACGCCAAGGTCGACGAGCTCTCGCGCGGCATGCAGCAGAAGGTGCAGTTCATCGGCACCCTGTTGCACGACCCCGACATCGTCATCCTCGACGAGCCCTTCAGCGGCCTCGACCCCATCAACTCGCAGGCGCTCAAGGACACCGTGGTTGACCTCAAGCACCGCGGCAAGACGGTGATTTTCTCCACCCACCTCATGGACAACGCCGAGCGCCTGTGCGATTCGGTGTGCATCATCGCCAAGGGCGTAAAAGTGCTCGACGGCACGGTGTCAGGAGTGAAATCGGAGCACAACAAGCGCAACATCGCGCTCTCGCTGGGCGGCGAGACGTCCACGGCCGTCTCGGCGATCCTCGGCGATCGTTCACTGGTCGCTCGCATGGACGACTCCAACCGCTTCTTCGAGATCGAAATGGCCCTCGGGGGCGACCCACAGCAGCTGCTGCAGCGCCTCGTGGCCGCCGGTGCCGCCGTGCAGCGCTTCGAACTGATCCAGCCGTCACTCCACCAGATCTTCCTCGAGAAGGTCGGTGCGGTGGGCGTCGAGGAGGGGATGTCCGGTCATGGCTAAACTCTGGACGGTCATCAAGCGCGAGTTTCTCGAGCGCGTACGCACCAAGTGGTTCATCATCGTCACCGTGTTCGGCCCCGTCTTTTTTGGCGTCATCATGGTGCTGCCGGGGTACCTGTCGGTGCGCGGCATGAAGGACGTCCGAGTGGCCGACATTCGCATCATCGACGCCACCGGCACGGGCCTGGGTGATCGCGTGGCGGCCCGCCTCGGCGGCGGCGTCACCGGCCCCGCGGGTGGCGGCGTTACGGGCGACGCCACGGGCACCCAGGTGCTGCTGGTGGAGCCGGCCGGGCTGGCCGAAGCCGAGTCGCTGGCAACCCGGGACGTGATGGCGAAGACCCGTCGCGGCTACCTGGTGCTCGACTCGCTGACCATCAGCAAGCAGAAGGCGCACTATGCCGGGCGCAATGCGTCGTCACTCAATGAACTGCAGATCATCGAAAGCGCGCTGCGGTCGGCGATTCTCGGGCAGCGGCTGGAGCGCGAGGGGCTCGACCCCAAGCGGGTGGAGGCGCTCACGCGCGTGAAGGTGGACATGGCCTCGGAGCGCATCACCGACAAGGGACGCGGCGGGTCGGGGCTCGGGAGCGCGATCTTCGGTTTTGTGATCGCCTTCCTGCTGTACATGATGATCGTGCTCTACGGACAGACCATCCTGCGCGGCGTGCTCGAGGAGAAGACGACGCGCGTGGCCGAGGTCATCGTGTCGTCGGTGTCGACCGACATCCTGCTCGCCGGCAAGGTCATTGGCGTCGGCGCGGTCGGACTCTTCCAGCAGATGGTCTGGCTGGGAAGCGCGGCCGGGATCTACCAGTACCGCGCGCAGATCTTCGCCAAGCTCGGTATGCCGGCCATGCCTGCGATGCCGCTGCCGGAGGTGCCGCCGACGCTCATCGTGGCGCTGGTGCTCTTCTTCATCCTCGGCTACGGCCTGTACGCGGCCCTCTTTGCCGCCGTGGGCGCGATGGTCTCGAGTCAGGAGGACGCCAATCAGGCGGCGCAGCCCGTGGTGATGCTGCTGGTGTTCAGCATCATCTTCGCTCAGCCGGTGATGCTCAACCCGACCAGCCGCCTGGCGGAGATCGTCAGCTGGGTTCCGTTCTCGGCGCCGGTCATCATGCCCATGCGGATGGCCGTCATCCAGGTGCCGTGGTATGAACTCGTGGGCTCGCTGACCGGGGTGGCCATCACGTGCGCGCTCTGCGTCTGGCTGGCCGCGCGCATCTATCGGGTGGGGCTGCTGATGTACGGCAAGCGGCCGAGCATG
>CAYHCW010000583.1:0-2060 GCA_964355025.1 uncultured Gemmatimonas sp.
CTTTGCCATCGCGGCGAGCGCCAACTTCCCCGCCCTCGTGCTGTCGATCTTCTGGCGGCGGTGCACCACGCACGGTGCGGTGGCGTCGATGCTCTTCGGCACGTTTGCGACGCTGGCCCTGATTGCGCTGTCGCCGGTGATCCAGGTGGACATCCTGAAGCACGAGAGCGCGTGGTTCCCCTTGAAGAACCCGGCGCTGGTCACGATTCCCGGGTCGTTCCTCGTGGGCATCATCACGTCACTGCTGACGCGCGATGCACCGGCGGCGGCGGGGTTTGACGAGATGGTGAGTGCGATGACGAGCGGGAGCCGGGCGCATTAGCGAACCGGGGGCCGTGAGCCCGGCCGGTTTATGAATCTTGCTTTATGCCGCAGGGCTCGACTGCCTGCGGGCCGCGCAAAGTGGCCTTGCGGAAGAACTTGCCGTATCGGAGTATGCATATAGTTTGCTGCATAAAACGCGTTGCATAAGATTTGCGGCAGAAATGTAGTTAGGCACTCGCAAAGAGAACATGTGACCAGCCGCCTATTGTTCGGGTGCACCGCCGCCGCCGCCGTTCTTGCGGCTAGTTGTGCACGCCCCGTGCCGCTTAGTCCAATCGCGCCTCGCTACCCAGCCATTCTTCGGGCGGCCGGGTTCGGAGGAACAGTCAGGTTGCGCGTGCGCGTCGATACATCCGGCCGCCCCGCCGTCGTTGTGATGGCCGATACCACGGTGCCTCATCACGAGCTGCTCGCAGCGGGGCCGTTTTCCATTCTGCGGCTAGCGCGGTGGCGGCCGGCGCGGCGCTTCGGGCGCATCGTGGCAGGCGCGGTTACCTATGAGTTCGTCTTCGTGCTCGTAGCGGATAGCGGCGCCCTTGCTGCACAGCGACGCGGAGATCCTCGAACCGCTCGCTTCGCGACGCGTTGTCCAACACCCCGCGGCGCGAGGCAGGTAGTGGTGTGCGAGCGCGGCGAGGTGTTCGAGGAGCTAATTCCCCGCCCGGTGCCGGACCAGTAGTGGTCGCCGTCACAGCTCGCGCACTCGTGGCGAATGTGCGAGTCACCATGGCCGCGACGTCAGCGACCCGCAGGTGCCTAACACCGGCTGGTGCAGACGGCGGTGGTAGGGAAGCGGCCGCAGGCCGGCGGCATCGGCGCACCAAACGGACTTCCGATCCGCGGCCTGCGTCCGCATTTATTAGAACCGCCGCAGCACAACCTATTCGTTAGCGAGAACGAGACGCCCCGAACTTACCGCCGGTAAACCTCACGGCGATTGCCGACCCGCACGACGGTGACGATCAACTCCGCATCGACGATCTCATAGAGTATGCGGTAGTTGCCCTGTCGCAGCCGATATTTGTCGTCGCCGCTCAGCTTCTCCGCACCCACGGGGCGCGGGTTATCCGCGAGCGCCCCAATCCTGGCGACGATCCGCTGGCGATCCTTCGTCGGCACGCTCTCAAGCTCCCGTGCGGCTGACTTGGTCAACAGGATGCTATAGCTTGCCACGCTTCTTCAGGTCGCGGATGACGGCTTCGAAGGAGACCCGCGGTTCCTTGGCACGCTCGTGAAACGCCGCGAGATCGTCTGCGTCTTCGGCCAAGCTGCGCCGAACCGCGGCATTGACGAGCTCAGACATACTGGCGTCCGTCTCTGCAGACTTGAGCCGCAAGGCCCGGTGAATGGGCGCGTCAAAGTAGACGGTCGCGCGTTTGGTGGTTGGCATGGTTGGAATATGCCTCCGTAACGTTATGACGTCAAGACGTCTCGCTAACCCGCGTTGGTGCTGACGGAGCGGAGGATCGCCAGTGCGGGAAGGGATGCGTTTACGAGCAGTGAAGCTGATTCACACTCTCGCATGGGCTTTCTTCGCGACATGCGTCGTCCTCATCCCGTTCGCCGCGTCTATACGCCGCTTCGGCCTCGCGGGACTCCTTATTGGCATCGTCGCCGGCGAATCGCTGGTTCTGCTCGTCAACTCGTGGCGTTGTCCGCTCACCGACGCGGCGGCGCGCTACAGGATGACGATGGCGGCGGACGAGGAGCCGAGCGCGGCGGTGGCCACGATGCCA
>CAYHCW010000584.1:0-2054 GCA_964355025.1 uncultured Gemmatimonas sp.
CGCGCGGGGTACTTGTACGGGTCCTCGGGGTTCTTCTCGATCGCCAGGCAGGGCGCGGCGACGCCGCGGGAGTAGGCGAGTGACAGGTCGCGCGAATTGTTGAGGGGCTTGGTCGGGACGACTGCGATCTTGCCTGGCCGGCCGCGGGCATGATACTCAAGCGCGTCTTCGCGTTTCATATGATCTGGGAGAGAATGAAGAACATCAAATGATAACAGAAATCCGCGATCGACGGTCAGGGGATTGGCCGAAAAAACGCCGAAATCCCCCTACAGGCGCAGCCCGATGGCCTGCCGCACGACCCAACGCAGCGTGGTGACATCTCGTGCGCTCGGCGAGCTCACGGCGGGGGCGTTGTACATCACGTCACCGGCATTGGGGCTGTGGCCGCCAATCCCTACGGCGTGGCCGAGTTCGTGGGTGACAAGGGCCGGCAGCGGGTTGGCGACGCTGGTGGCTGCGGGATTGATGCTGATGTCCACCTTCACACGGCCGGCGAGGCCGCCAGTGAGCGGCAGGGTCAGGGCGCTGTCGGCCCTCGGGCAGAAGAACGTGACGCCGCTGGCAAAAGCTGGCGGCTCGGCGCAGCCGGCGAGCCCCACGAGGCGCGGAGCGCCGCTGACGTGCACGATGACGTCCGCGTCTGAGGCGGACGTCGCGGTACGGAAGGCGAACTGGTTGCCGCCGAGCGCGTGCTTCCACGCCGTCATCGCGCCCGCAGTGGCAAGGGCCAGGTCGATGCCGGCGGGCACTGCCGTGGGGTCGGCAAAGACCGCGATCGTCCGGCCGGTGGGCCACCGGTAGAGCACACCGGTCAGTTGGGTGGGGTCGTACGCCGGCGGGTCAACGAGAGGCGCCACCGGCTCGGAACAGGCGCCGGCCATCAGCAGCGCGAGGGCGAGCGGTCGGGAGATTCGCACCCCTCAAAGCTAGAGTGCCGCACCGCTGCGGCCAATCAGGATCGCCTGGCGCGCGCCGGTGTAGGATGGGTTCCCGAATCGATGACTGTGTGGCCGCCGCTCCTAGCGCTTCACGCGCGATGCGCGTAATCTCCAACAAATATGCTCGGACTTCCTCGTGTCACCTGCTGGGCGCTGATGTCGTGGCGCCGATCGGCCGCCGCCGCGCTGATTGCGCTGCAGGCCGTGATTGCGGTGTCACCGATGCTCGAGCTCCGCGACGAAGTGCGTCGCGACACGCACGTGGAAGCGCAGGGAAACCCGCATCTCTTCGGCCACGACGAGGCGACCTGCACCGTCTGTGCGGTGCGCACACTGGTGGGCGATGTGCTGGCGGAGCCGGCGGCGCTGTTCGCGAACGGCGCGAGCGACCGGGTCGACATTGCGTACGCGCCGGTGGTGCATCCGGCTGGAGTCTCGCCCGGCAATCATTCGCGCGCACCGCCGGTTCTGAGCTGAGCTCGCCGCGGCGTTGCCGCGGCGGTGGTGTTTCCGCGTGCCCGGTCTTCGCCGGTGCGTGCCCTCAGTTCACAACCGACCCTCCCACATGCGATCTCCCCTGTTGATGGGCGCGCTGCTCTGTCTCACGAGCACGGCCGGCGCCCAGCAGATACCCGATTCCACCGCCCGCAAGCAGCAACGAACGCTGGACTCGCTCACTGCCGCACTCACCGCGGTGCAGTCACGGCTCGACAGCGTCGCTGCGCCGCCGCCGATGCCCCCGATGCGCGCGTCGGGAGCATACATGAACGTCAGCTTCGTCGGCCTGACGGGCTTTGCGTGGTCCACGACCAAGGATGTGGGCCAGCTGGAGGTCGGCGATCATGAGGTGCACGTGCGCGGGTTTGCCATCCCGAATGCGGAGCTGGTGTTTGACGGCACCGTGGACCCGTACCTCAAGGCCGTCGCCAACATCGTGTATAAGCTGGACGCGAACGGCGAGACAGGCGTTGAACTGGAAGAGATGTACTTCCTGACGACGTCGCTTCCGCACAACCTGCAGGTGAAGGGCGGGCAGTTCTTCGCCGAGTTTGGCCGGCAGAATGTTCAGCATCCGCACTCGTGGGCGTTTGCCGACCAGCCGCTGGCGCTCAA
>CAYHCW010000585.1:0-2054 GCA_964355025.1 uncultured Gemmatimonas sp.
CAGCGGCTTCTTGCGATGCACCTGCACGTCGGCGGCCTTGGCCGGGTCAAACGCGCTGCTCTCGATCACCTCGGCCGCGTCGAGATACCGCGCGTAGAACGCCGGGTCCACGGTGGCCGACAGCCAGATGTACCGGCACCCCACGCGCTTGCCGAGCGCGAGGCAGAGTTCCAGTTCGGCGGACGTCTGGTGGATTTCGTCGACGACGAGGGTGTCCTGCGGCCGGATGTCGTTGTCCTGGAACCAGCGCCGCGCGATGCCCGTGGTGACGATGATGACGTTCCACGTGGGCGTTTCGGGGGTGGCTTCGCGCTCGCGGTTGATCACGCCGACGCGCAGGTCGTCGGTGGCAAGCATCACCTGGGCAATCGGCTTGATGCTGAGCGTCTTGCCGGTGCCGGTGCCGGCGACGATGCCGAAGCCCGGGCGGCGGCCATCCATCACCGCCTCGCGGGTCAGCCGGTCGGCCAGCGCGCGCAGGCGTTCGCCGTGCGACTTCCAGAGCACCGTCTCGATGTCGAGCGTGAACGCCAGCTCGATCGTCTCGCACGCCGCGCGCGTGGGGGCAATGACGATGATGCGCCCGCCGGTCCCGCTGCGAACAAAATCTTCGCGGTCACGCGGGAGGTACGGATCCGTGACGGGGCGCAGGGGCTGGCTTACTGCGGCCTCTCCGGCTTGCGCACGGGCTTCACCGGCGCGTCGGGAACAACGCTCTTTGCATCATTGCGGTCGCGCGCGACCGCGCGGTCGCGTACATCCGCAGGTTCACGCACATCATCACGCCGCCGGGGAGTCAGCGCGCTGGGGCTGACCTGGCGGGCCGTGGGGAACCCGGCGCGCCGCGTGAACGACTCCAACTCGCTCGACTCGCTGCGGCGCTTGGGGCCAAAGACGACGGCGGCGTTCGCCGGGCGGTTCTTGATGGCGCTGGCGCAGTCGGTGGGCGCCGGCTGCTGCGAGGCCGGCACTCCACCGAGCCACACCCGGCAGAGCCCCGCCGGCGGAGTGAACGTGATCGGTACCTGCAGCGATGCGTCCCGCGCCGGCTCCTGCGCGGCAGCCGGACGGGCCGCAGCCCCGAGCGCCACGAGGGGAACGAACCAGATGAAACGAGTCAACACGGCCTCCACACACGGGCGATGGTCCGCCCTACGGACGAACACCGGGGACCCAGACGGCACCGGAGAACGCCCTAGTATACCCTGAGGACCGCAGGGGGGTCCAGCCGAGGGGAGAACTGCAAAAGAAGCTGTGGGCTGTACGCTGTACGTTTTACGCCGTCCGCCACCGACCGCCAACCACCAACCACAAACCACCAACTCCTAATCCCCAAAACTGATCCCCACCCGCCTCGCCGTCCGCACGATGTCGTGCGAAGGGTCCACCCGCTTGGGCTTGTTCAGCACGTCGATGATGGGAATCGGCACGATGTGCGGCGTCTGCAGGGCCACCATATGCCCCCACTTCTTGTTTTCCACCGCCTCCACCGCCGCCGCGCCAAAACGCGCCGCGAGCACCCGGTCGTAGCCGGTGGGCATGCCACCGCGCTGAATGTGGCCCAGCACCAGCGACCGGCTCTCCTTGCCCGTGCGCTCCTGGATGGCCCTCGACAGCCGGTCGGCAATCCCGCCCACGCGTGTGGCCTGGCCCGGCATCGACGCGCCCATCACCCCCTGCTCACCCTCGAACTTCACCCCTTCGCTTACAACCACGACCGCGAACTTCTTGCCCATCGCATCGCGCGTCATGATGTGCGCGCACACTTTCTCGAGATGCCACGGGATCTCGGGAATCAGGATCACGTGCGCCGCGCCCGACAGGCCCGAGTGCAAGGCGATGAAACCGGCGTCGCGCCCCATCACCTCGAGCACCATCACGCGGTCGTGGCTCTCGGCGGTGGTGTGCAGCTTGTCGATCGCTTCCATGGCGGTCGTGACCGCCGTGTCAAAGCCGAAGGTCGTGATGGTGCCGCTGACATCGTTGTCGATCGTCTTGGGCACGCCGACCACGCGCATTCCCTTCTCCACCAGCTTCTGCGCGATGGCCAGCGA
>CAYHCW010000586.1:0-2053 GCA_964355025.1 uncultured Gemmatimonas sp.
TGATGACGAGCGTCGCCGGCTGCTCGCGAAACCGCCGCATGCCGGCGCGCCCATCCTCGGCCTCGTCCACATCGTACCCCTCGCGGCGCAGCATCTCGGCCAGCATGCCACGCACGACGGGATCGTCATCAATGACGAGAATGCGGACGCCCATTGCGACCTGCGTGCTACTGGAGCGGTGCGTAACGCCAGGCCACCACCTTCGGCTTGCCCGACGTCAGTGAGAACGTGCCGAGCTGTGACGGCGCCACCGGCCCCACCGTCGCCGACTGCTTGTCGAGCACGGCGCCGGTGACGTCGAGGAACTCGACCTCGATTGTGTACGTCTTGGCCGCCTTCGACCGGTTCTCGATGTCGCCACGAAGCAGCGCCTTGTCGGAGTACCGCGTGAACTCGGACATCACCACCTTGTGGGGCATGTCGTCAGAGACCTTCATGTACTTCGTCACCGAGTCGATCCACGTGGTCTTGGGCGCGGTCGCCGCGGCTGCCGCCGTCGGCTTGCTCTGCTCGTGCAGCACGTTGTACGCGTACGCGAACAGCGAGATGTTGTCGGGATTCGACGGGTCGAGTTCCACCAGGTGCGTCACCAGCGGGAGCATCTCCTGGCCCTTGCGCAGGTCGTACAGCAGCGCGGCGGCGTTGTACAGCGCGTCACGGGCATTCGGATTCTTCGCAATCGTGGCCTGGAACATGCGCACGGCGTCCGCCGTCTTGCCGTTGCGGTTGGCGCACACCGCCGCCTGCAGCGTGCCGAGGTCGTTGAACTTGTCCACGGCGCCATCGACGATCGCGAAGCACTTGGCAAACAGCGAGCTGTCCTTCAACGACGTGGCCGCCATGCCAAGGCCCGACAGCGCGTAGGGCGCCGCGTCGGCCATCGGTGACTCGGTCGCGAGGGCCACCATGGAGGCGACCGAGCGGCGGAGAATCTCCGTCCGGGCGGGCTCAGGCTGCGTTTCCGCATACTCGAGGCCCACCTGGCCGACCGAGAACAGCACGGCGCGGCGGTCGTCGGCGTACAGCGTGTCGCCTTCCGTCAGCACCAGCGCCGCCTCGAGGTGCTTGAGCATCTCGCCCTGCTTGTTGCGCGACTGGGCGACGGCGGCCAGCACCCGCTCGGCGTACGGCGACGTACGGCTGAGCACCAGGGACGAGATCGCCATGGCCTCGGCGGAGTCTATCTGGGTGGCCTGCAGCGCCTTGAAGGCGGCGTTGATGCGGTCCTGCCACGGCTTGGCTTCGCGCCACATCTTCGTCTCGCTCAGGCAGGCCGGATCGGCCTTTTCGACCATCGTGAACAGCGAGTCCACGGTCCTGGCCATGTCGATGGTGGCGTCCTTGGGCTCGCCCCAGTTCATCTGCCCACGCGTGGCGGTGGCGCCCATGCCCGGCTGCATCATCCAGAGCACCAGCATCTGGCCCGAGAAGACCGCCGTGCCCTGCGGATTCGCGGCGGACGTCTTCGGATTGCCCAGCACCTTCATGATGTCTTTCAGCAGCTTGGCGCGGGCGTCGCCGGGCTCCGCCTGAATCACCCGCGCGCGGGTGATGTTGTACAGCGTGACGAACTCCTTCGGCTGGCTGAAGTCGAGGGAGCAGGTCGCGGCGGCCGGCGGCGCGGCAGCAGCAGGCTGCTGGGCGGCGACCGGCGCCGCGGCAAGCACGGCAAGAAGCGAGATGCGGAAGATTGGCGTCATCGGTTCACTCGGGAGATGCCCGTCCACCGGCAGGCGGCGGGGAAGGTTTTGGAAGAAAAATGCCCCACGAGAATATCTCGCGAGGCAATGGGCGGTACAAGACTCGAACTTGTGACCTCCACGATGTCAACGTGGCGCTCTAACCAACTGAGCTAACCGCCCGGAACCACAATTCAAGTCAGCGTCAGGCACGGCCGATACTCCTCGGCATATGCCACGCCCTTCTCGTACCCCGCGGTGGACCAGACGGCTCCCCATCGTCTACCGACCCGTCCGCCACTGACTCCATCTGTTCAAGAGCGGGAAACGGGACTCGAACCCGCGACCCCAACCTTGGCAAGGTTGTGCTCTAC
>CAYHCW010000587.1:0-2051 GCA_964355025.1 uncultured Gemmatimonas sp.
GCTAGGTCATGAAGAGATAACGCGGCAAATCCCGAACGAATCGGAAGAGTCGCTCGTGGACCTCGACGAGCGCGCCATCGTGCGCATCGGCGCCCACGTGAAGCCGGGTGACATCCTCGTCGGCAAGATCACGCCGAAGGGCGAGACGGAGCTGAGTCCCGAGGAGAAGCTGCTGACGGCGATCTTCGGCGACAAGGCGAAGGACGTGAAGGATTCGTCGCTCAAGGTGCCGCCGGGCATGGAAGGCGTCGTCATCGACTGCAAGATCTTCTCGCGCGTCGAGGACCAGGTGGTGGAGAAGGATCGCGGCGAGCGCATCGGCGACGTGCGCCGGCTCGAGGGCGAGGAGAAGGTGCGCGTCAACGACGTGCGCGACGAGGAGATCCGCGAGATCCTCGTGGGCCAGATTGTCGAACTGGCGCTGAAGAGCGGCACGGTGGAAGAGGCGATCCCCAAGGGGACGAAGCTCACCGAGGAGCTGCTTGCCGACCTCCGCCTGGCCACGCTCGACCTCAAGACGTTCCGCGTCGGCAACAAGAAGGCGAACGACGAGGTGCGCGAGATCATCGACGCGGCCAACGAGGTGAAGGCGAAGATCGAGGAGAAGGCCGAGGAACGCATCGACCGCATCCTGCAGCCGGATGAGCTGCCCCCGGGCGTCATCCAGCTGGTGAAGGTCTACCTCGCCGAGAAGCGCAAGATCTCGGTGGGCGACAAGATGGCCGGCCGCCACGGCAACAAGGGCATCGTGGCGCGCATCGTGCCGGAAGAGGACATGCCGTTCCTGCCGGACGGTCGTCCGGTGGACATCGTGCTCAACCCGCTCGGCGTGCCGAGCCGCATGAACGTGGGGCAGATCCTCGAGACCCACCTCGGGTGGGCGGCGAAGCTGCTCGGCTTCTACGCGAAGACGCCGGTGTTCGCCGGCGGCAACGAGCGCGAGATCGGGCTGCTGCTCCGCCTGGCCGGCGTGACGTGGGCGCGGTCGTCGCTGGGCCTGCAGGTGGAGGCCCCGTCGATCACCGACAAGGACATCCGGCACCTGCTCGCCGACATCAAGCCGAGCGCGGAGAACATCGACAAGGTGGAACTGCTGGGCGACGCGACGCTGAACGACCTGCACGGTCGGACGATGTCGGCGGAGACGAAGGAGATCTTCGTGCGGGTGCGCGATTACCTCGCGGCGGCGGCGAAGGAATTGGCCGAGCGCGAGCACGCCAACCTGCGCCACGAGCGGACCTTCCACGACGAGCCGGCGGACGAGGCGGAGTATGCGTCGCGGAAGGCCGAGTTCAAGAAGACGTCCAAGGAAATCGAGCGGCTCGACGCGCTGAGCGCGGCGGAACTGCTCGAACTCCACGGGCTGCCGGCGCTCGCCTCGACGCTGGGCCGGAAGAGCGAGGCCGACGTCGACGCGGCCGCCGTGGAGCTGCTCGGGCTGGCCGGCATCCTGCCGTTCGGCAAGATCAAGCTGCGCGACGGACGCACCGGCGAGACGTTCACGAGCGCGGTGACGGTGGGCCAGGTGTACATGCTGAAGCTCAGCCACCTGGTGGACGACAAGATCCACGCCCGGAGCATCGGACCGTACTCGCTGGTGACGCAGCAGCCGCTCGCCGGCAAGGCGCAGTTCGGCGGCCAGCGGTTCGGCGAAATGGAAGTCTGGGCGCTCGAGGCGTACGGCGCGGCGCACACGCTGCAGGAGATCCTCACGGTCAAGTCGGACGACGTGAACGGACGCAGCCGCGTGTACGAGGCGATCGTGAAGGGGCAGAACCTGCCCGAGCCCGGGACGCCGGAGTCATTCAACGTGCTGGTGAAGGAGCTGCAGGCGCTGGGCATCCACGTCACGATGGACGCCAACGAAGTGCTCGACGGCAATGCGGCGGAAGAGGAAGTCGAGCGCGCGTAACTGCGGGGCACAGTCCCGCGACGGGGTCAAGGTTAGACCTCCAGCGAACCGCTCGCGCCGACTGAGGTTCGCCCTCCCTTTTCATCTCTTGAAATGGGCAGATCCAAGTTCGCGCTCCGGAGTGTCGGCCCAAGAATGC
>CAYHCW010000588.1:0-2049 GCA_964355025.1 uncultured Gemmatimonas sp.
AAGGGGGATCGCCGGTGGCCGGCCGGGTGACGCTGGCGCCGGGGCTGGGCCTCACGAATCGTTTCGTCATCGACCAGCACTTTCGCCAGCGTGACCGACTGGGCCGGCTGCTGACGGCGCTGGCGTACAACCCCTATGCTCACGGCATCGGCCTCGACGAGAACACGGCGGCGTTCATCGGCCCGGACAACCGCCTGCAGGTGGAAGGCTCGGGTGCGATCACGATCGTCGATGCCAACGGCCTCGAGTTTTCATCGATGGAGAGCGCCGAAGAGGGCGACCCCGTCTGCCTGATTGGCCTCACGATGCACATCCTGGTCGCCGGCGCGAGCTACGACCTCCACACCCGCGAGGCGTTTCCCGGCGCCCTCGCTCAACGGAAGGGATAATCCCGTGCGCGTACTCGAGCGGAACGTCTTCGTCGGCCCGTCACTGTACGCGCATTTTCCGGTCATCCGCCTGTCGCTCGACCTCGGCGAACTCGAGGCGTGGCCCACCGGCCGGCTGGGAGCACCGTTCGTCGACGCGCTGCTGGCCGCACTGCCGGGCCTGAGTGAGCACGGGTGCTCGTACGGCGAGCCCGGCGGGTTCTTGCGTCGCCTGCGTGAAGACGGCGGCACCTGGCTGGGCCACGTGCTGGAGCACGTGGCGATCGAGATCCAGAACATGGCCGGCATGCACGTGACGTTTGGCAAGACGCGCGACGGCGGGCAGCCGGGCGTGTACAACGTGGTGTTCGAGTATGAGGGCCGCGACGAGGGCATCGCCGCGGGCGAGTTGGCGCTCGTGCTCCTCAGCTCACTGCTCCCCGAGACGCTGCGCGATGCGGGCCGGCTGCCTGCCAATTGGGCGTGGCCCACGGCGCGCGATGAGTACATCCGCTTTGCCCAGCGGCGCGCCTTCGGGCCGAGCACGGCGTCGCTCGTGCGTGCCGCCGAGCAGCAGGGCATCCCGTGGATCCGGCTCAACGACCAGTCGCTCGTGCAGCTCGGGTACGGCAAGTACCAGCAGCGCATCCAGGCCACCGTGACCGGGCGCACGCCGCACATTGCGGTGGAACTCGCGAGTGACAAGGAGGAGACCAACAAGCTCCTGGGCACCCTCGGCCTCCCCGTGCCGCGCCAGGAGCTGGCGCAGACGGAGGGCGCAGCGGTGCGGGCAGCCAAGCGCATCGGCTACCCCGTGGTGGTGAAGCCCTACAACGGCAATCACGGCCGGGGCATCTCCATTCACCTGACCACCGACGATGAAGTGCGACAGGCATTTCACCTGGCGCGCGAGCACTCGCGGTCGGTCATCATCGAGACGTTCGTGTCGGGCGACGACCACCGGCTGCTCGTGGTCAACGGTGACCTCGTGGCGGCGACGCGGCGCACCCCGGGGCACGTGGTCGGTGACGGCGTGCGCAGCGTGGCGGCGCTGGTGGAGGTGGTGAACGCCGATCCCCGCCGCGGCGTCGGGCACGAGAAGGTGCTGACGCGGCTCGAGGTCGATGACCAGGCGCGCATGATGCTGGCTCGCGTGGCCTACACGGCGGACTCGGTGCCGAAGGCGGGCGAGACGGTCTACCTGCGCTCCACGGCGAACCTGAGCACCGGCGGCACGGCGACGGATGTCACCGACATCATTCACCCCGACAACCGCGACATGGCGGAGCGCGCCATCAAGGCCATCGGGCTGGATGTGGGCGGCGTGGACTTCCTGACGTCGGACATCTCCGAGAGCTACCGTCGGGCGGGCGGGGCGATCTGCGAGGTGAATGCCGCACCGGGATTCCGCATGCACGTCGCCCCCAGCGAGGGCACGCCGCGTGACGTGGCGGCGCCGGTGATCGAGATGCTCTTCCCGCCCGGGTCGCCGAGCCGGGTGCCGATCGCCGCCATCACCGGCACCAACGGCAAGACGACGACGTCGCGCATGCTGGCCCACATCTGCAAGATGGCCGGGCTCACGCCGGGGCTGACCACCACCGACGGCGTCTACATCGACGGGCAGCGCACGGTGGAGGGCGACATGACGGGCCCGCAGTCGGCCCGGATGGTGCTCATG
>CAYHCW010000589.1:0-2049 GCA_964355025.1 uncultured Gemmatimonas sp.
GGTACCGCTGGACCGTCAGTTCAGTGATCGGCTCTATAGAAGTCAAGGTAGTCCAGGGGGTTCTGGGAGGCAAACAACTCGGGCAGTTCGGCGACGGTGAGCAACGACTGGCGCAGCTCCTCCGGCAGCGGCGAGCGAAACTCCAGTTTCTCGCCGGACACCGGATGAGTAAAGACGAGCCAGGCGGCGTGAAGGAAATGCCGATGGGGCGGCAGCCGCACCACCCGGCGCGCGCCGCCTCCCCCATAGGTATCGTCACCCACCACGGGGTGCCCAATGGACGCCAGGTGGATGCGGATCTGGTGCGTGCGTCCGCTGTGCAGGTGACACCGCAACAGGTCGGTGGACATGAACCGCGCCAGCCGTACAAAGTCGGTGCGGGCGCTGCGCCCCGACGCCACGACCGCCATCTTGAGGCGGTCGTTGGGGTCACGCGCGAGCGGCTGGTCGACCGTCTCGGTGTCGCCGGCCAGATGCCCCCAGCAGAGGGCGGCGTACCGGCGCATCACCCGCCGTTCGGCGATGGCCTTGCTGAGCACCCGAAGCGCCTGATCCGTCTTGGCCACGACCATCAGCCCGGAGGTGTCCTTGTCGAGCCGGTGCACGAGGCCCGCGCGCTCCTCGCCCGCCCCTTCGGCGAGCGCCTGCCCGCGTCCCTTCAGCGCGTTGACCAGCGTGCCGGTCCAGTTGCCCGGCGCCGGATGCACCACCATGCCGGCGGCCTTGTCGATCACCAGCACGGAGTCGTCCTCGAAGACGACCGACAGCGGAATCTGCTCGGGCAGCACCTCACGCCCCGGCGGCGGTGGCACGTCCACCGCCACGCGAGCGCCGCGGGTGGGCCGCACGCTGGCGCGCTCGCGCCGCCCGTCAACCAGTACGCGTCCATCCGCGACGAGCGTGGCCGACTGCGTGCGCGTCAACCCGAGCACGCGCGCCACCAGCACGTCGAGGCGCGGGGCGTCGTCTTCGTCGGCGGTGAACTCGTGGTGCGTGACCGCCCCGGCATCGGCCGACACGGCGCAGTTATCCCGCGTCGCCGGCGGACGTCGGCTCGACGCCCCCCAGTGGCGCCGACGGCGCGGATGCCAGCGCGGAGGCCGGCGCGCTCGACAGCGCCTCGTCCGCATGCCACAGCACCCAGGCCAGCAGGATCGCCCCGGTGGTCACGGCCATGTCGGCCACGTTGAACGTCGGCCAGCGCCAGGCACCGACGCCCACATCGATGAAGTCCACCACGCCGCGCGACGACTTCAGCCGGTCGAGCAGGTTGCCAAGCGCGCCGCCGGTCACCAGCGCGAGCGCCAGCGTCCGCGTGCGATGCAGCAGCGGCGTCTCGAGATAGAGGCGCCCGAGGATCAGCAGCGCCGCGACCGTGAGGGCAATGAAGATCCAGCGCGAGAGCGGCCCGAAGTGCAGCCCGAACGCCGCCCCCGGATTGTAGACGAGCGTCCATCGCAGGCCGTCGCCCCAGACGGGGCGCGGCAGGTACGCCGGGACCAGCCGGTCAACGGCGACGGTCTTGGTAAACGCGTCGACGAGCAGCACGACGCCGGCGACCCCAAAAAAGATCCCGGGCTTACTTCTTCGCATCTTCCTCGCGCTGCTTGCAGTTGATGCAGTAGCGGGCGTGCGGCAGCGCCTCGAGGCTCCCGACCTCACGCACGCGGAAGGCAAGTCGGAATTTCTGGCTTACATCGGTGGCCTTGTCGCCCTTCGCATCGAGCAAGCCGTTCTCGTCGAGCCCGCCCAGCCGGACGTCGACAACGATCGTCTCGCCGGCGAGGTCGCCGAACAGCTTCTCACTCGCTTTTTTGTCGAGATCATTGAGTTCCCGAAGCGTGCAGCCGCGATGGCTGTCATTTAGCACGAACATCGCAATCTCGTCGGGTCTGAGCGGCGAGCGCGTGCCTTCCGGCTCTGCATGATGTTGCGCCTCCTCATACCCCTTCGCAGCTTGCTTCACGCGCTTGCCGAGCCAGTCGAACACCGTCCTGCTCTCCAGCTCGAGAGTCTCCACCGTCTGGACCGGAGCGGCCTCGAAGAACG
>CAYHCW010000590.1:0-2042 GCA_964355025.1 uncultured Gemmatimonas sp.
CGGATTTCACGCTCGCCTCCGATTCGGGAGAGCTCCTTAGCCTTTCCGGTCTCAGAGGCAAGACCGTGGTTTTGTACTTCTACCCCAAGGACGACACCTCCGGCTGCACACTCGAGTCGTGCGACTTCCGCGACCTCTTTCCGCGGTTCTCGGCAACCGACGCGGTGGTGCTCGGCATCTCGCCCGACGACGCGAAGTCGCACCGGAAGTTCAAGCAGAAGTACGGCTTGCCGTTCACGCTGCTCGTCGACGAGAACCACGCACTCGCCGAACACCTGGGCATCTGGGTCGAGAAGACGTTTTACGGCCAGAAGTACATGGGCGTGCAACGCACCACGTACATCATTGGGCCCCGCGGTGACGTGCAGCACGTCTTCGAGAAGGTGAACCCCGCCGGACACGCCGACGAGGTGATGGCGTTCCTGAAGGGGGGCGTTGAGGCGGCGCTTGCGGCGCGCGCCGCGCTCGACGGCGCGACGAAGAAGCCCGCGAAGAAGCCGGCAAAGAAGCCCGTCAAGAAAGCCACCCGAAAGAAGGCGGCGAAGAAGAAGACTCCTTCGAAGCGAGCGCTGGCGGTCAAGCGTCCCTCGCCGAAGAAACGCCCCGCCGCAAAGAAGTAGAACCTGCGTCAACAAACGAGGGGCCCCGAATGCCGGGGCCCCTCTGTTGTTTCTCCGTTGTCTCTCGGCCTTCTCCCTGCTGTGCTACATCTTCCCCGACATCATCACATGTGCTTTCGGTGTGCCCGGGAACATGAGCCACGGCCCCTCGGCGCGCGGCGTACTCGTAATGCCAATGCTCTCGCTCGTCGCCCCCGGGATGTACAGCACCGTCAACAGGCCGGCGCTGCTCACCTTGTTCGTCACCGCGTCGTAGTTCTCCTTCTTGGTCGTCAGCGTGTACAGCGACCCCTGCTTTGGCATCGTGAGCTTTCCGCTCTTGATCTCCTTGAAGCGCACGCTGTCCACCTGCTCGCCCTTCACGCCCTCGGCGCGCAGCGAGCGGCCGCGGGCCATGAACGGCTCGAGCGACTTGTGGTAGCACGCCACATGGAAGTCGGGGCGCGTGACGTAGAGGGCCAGGCAGTGCATGCCGTTCTTGCCCTCGCGCAACACCACCAGCTTGCCGGCTTCCTTGTAGCCCATCACGGTGGCGCCATCGCGCATTTCAGCGGGGAGGGCGAGCACCGCAGCAGCAATCTGCTGCTCGGCGGGAGGAATGGGCGCCTGCGCGCCGGCAGTGGCGGCGACGACGGCAACGAGCACGACAGTGCGGAGGAGGGACACGAAAACTCCGAAGGTCAACGGTGGGAGGCAGTAAACGGACGGCGTAGAACGTACAGCGTACAGCTTACAGCTTCCTTTCGCCACTGAACCCAAGCGCCGACCGCCGCATTCGTTTCCACAATTGTCCAGCCGCGTACCCCGCGATCGTCGCAATCTCAGCCACACTCGGCGTCGGCTGTTCGCCCAGCGATCGCAGGATCTTCGACCGCATCCGCAGCACGATGGGCGAGGCCACGGGAATGGCCTGGAAGTACGGGTCGTACCGCGTGCCCACGCCCTCGATGAGCGACGCCGTCCGCGCGAAGTACACCATGTCGCGCGGGAGGACGATGGGAAAGTCGTACAGCGCGTGCATCACGCGATCGGCGAGCATCATCTTGATGCGGTCCTGCGTGGTGGTGTCCTGCTTGTAGGCCGTCGTCAGCAGCAGGTCGACGAGCCGGTCGATTTCGGTCATGTCGGCGTTCGGGGCAATCAGCCCCATCGCAGTGAACCCCTCCACGATCCCCGCGGGGTCCTTGCGCACCGCGGCGAGCACGGTACGGATGAGGTGCAGCCTGGTGTCGGCCGCCACGCGCACCACCATCCCGAAATCGAGCAGCACCAGCGTGCCGTCGCCGGTGACCAGCAGGTTGCCCGGGTGCGGGTCGGCGTGGAACAGCCCGTCCACCAGCATCATCTGCACGTACAGCTCAATCAGCACCGCCGTGATGCGCTTGGCCTCGTCTTCCGAAATCTTCAGCCGGTCAATGCGCG
>CAYHCW010000591.1:0-2037 GCA_964355025.1 uncultured Gemmatimonas sp.
ATCGCGGTCGGGAAATTGCGCCACGATCTCCGCGCGAGCGGCACTCGCTGAGCGCGGCGCAGGGCTAACGCGTCAGGCCGGGGAGTTTGACCCGGCCACGGGTGGGGGATTTCTAGGTGGCCGCCTACGGAGTGTTGCGTAATTCGATTATAGTCGCTAATATATAGGTGTTTACAAGCTATTATCTCTTATCAATTGATGTTTATGCGATCACACGTCCACCTGCGCCTGCCCCAGCCGGTTCGCCGGTCCCTCGTCAAGTTGGGCCGCGATATTTCGGTTGCGCGCAGAAAGCGTCGGCTGGCCCAGACGATGATGGCCGAGCGTATCGGGGTGGCGAGCGCCACCTACGCGCGCATCGAACGCGGCGACCCGACGGTCGGGATCGCGGCGTACGCGATGGCGCTGTTCGTCCTTGGGCTCGGGACGCCGTTCGCTGACCTGGTGGACCCGGCCAGCGACGACCAGGCGCTCGTCCTCGAGGCGGCGCGCCTTCCACAGCGCGTGCGCGCGCGAAAGACCCCCACGGCGCGATGAAACGCAGCATCGGCGTCCATCTCGGCGCGCACGCCACGCTGGTGGGTCGCCTGCACTACAATCGCGACGGGGCGCGCGAAAGTGCGATCTTCGAGTACGACGACGCATGGCTCGCGACGGGCTCGGCGTTCGCGCTCGACCCCACGCTCCCGCTCGTGCGCGGACCGCAGTTCCACAAGGCCGTGCGCGATGGCTCGCTCTTTCATCCCGCCATCGCCGATACCGAGCCCGACGGCTGGGGCATGACCGTCATTCGGCGCGACCACGCGAAGCGCCGGGCCGCCGCCCGCAGTGGCGGCGCCCCCGCCGAGCCACTCCCTCCGCTCGAAGGCGCGCTCGACTTCCTGTTGGCGGTGAATGACTTCTGCCGCGTCGGGGCCCTCCGCTTTCAGGACGACGCGGGCGTCTTCTGGCGAGCGAGCGAGGACGACGGCCGCCGGACGACGCCGCCGCTGATCGAGCTCGCCGACCTGCTCGCGGCGACCCGCGCGGTGGAACTGCACGAGGAGACCGTTGCGGATCTCGCGTACCTTCGCGGGCGTGGCACCTCGCTGGGCGGGTTGCGTCCGAAGTGCAACCTCGTGGACGACGATGGCTGGCTGGCCATCGGCAAGTTCCCGAGTGTCCACGACACCCGCGCGGTGACCAGGGGTGAGGTGCTCGCGCTGCGTCTGGCGGAAGCCGCCGGCATCAATGCGGCCCGGGCGCGCCTCGTGATGAGTGACGACTTGCCGGTCGCGGTGATCCGTCGGTTCGACCGCGCCGCTGGTGGCGCACGCCTCTTGTACGTGTCGGCGGCCACGCTCATGGGCGTCGAGCGTGGCGCGCCAGGCGAGCACACGTACGCTGAGCTCGTGGACGCGATCCGCACGCACGGGGCTGACGCGCAGCAGGACATCGACGAGCTGTTCCGCCGGATCGCGTTCTCCATCCTCGTCACCAACGTGGACGACCACCTGCACAACCACGGGTTCCTGCATGTGGAGGCAGGCAACTGGCGCTTGGCGCCGGCGTTTGACGTCAACCCGTTTCCCGAGCGGGCGCGCGAGCTGAAGACGTGGATCGCGGAGGACACGGGCCCGGCGGCCACCATCGAGGCGCTCCTCGGGGCGGCACCGTATTTCGGGGTGCGCACGGCGCGTGCGGGCGAAATCGTGGGCGCGGTGGAGCGCGCCGTGGCGACGTGGCGCGAGGCCGGGACCGCCCTCGGCATGACCGCCGCCGAACTTGAGCAGTTCGCGGACGCGTTTGAGCACGCCGAGCGCTCTGCGGCGCGGCGCGCGGGCCGTGCCTGAAATCGGTACCGCCGGGGCCGAATTTACGACCGACGTGGCGCTGTGTCTCCTGGACGGAGCTTTCTTTAGGGTAACACACAGCGAACCCTACGCGCGCTTAGGTTCGCTGGGCGTACCCATATTTTGACCCCTGCCCGCGAGGATGCGGCGTGCTCAAGGGCCCGTTTGTCTGCGTGGAACCGGTGAACGGACGGGGGGACCCTCA
>CAYHCW010000592.1:0-2037 GCA_964355025.1 uncultured Gemmatimonas sp.
GGCACGCCCCTTGTCTCGCTGTTTTCTGGGTCGTCCCCACCGGGCGTCGCGGCGTCCCCCGCGACGGCCGTCGACGTGCGCGTCGGCCCGCCCGGCTGCGGCGTCAGCGGGAGCTGGATGTCGTCGGTCGGGGGCACCACGGTCCCGGAGGGGTTCACGCGCGCCGTGGCGGTGGCCGTCGCCGCCGCCTGCGTCGGGTTCGGCGTGGCGGTCGGCGTCGGGGCGTACGTGGCCGGCATCTTCCATCTCGTCACGCACGCGTTCTTCAAAGCGCTGCTGTTCCTCGGGTCCGGCTCGGTGATCTACGCCATGCACGCGGCGTATCACGCCACGCACAAGCACGACGATGCGCAGGACATGCGCAACATGGGCGGGCTGCGGCGCCACATGCCCGTCACGTTCTACCTGATGTGGATCGCGACGCTGGCCATCTCGGGCATCCCGTTCTTCTCGGGCTTCTTCTCGAAGGACGAGATCCTCGGCTCGGTGTTTGCCCGCATGCACGGCTCCACCATCGCCGAGGCGACGCTGCTCGGCGTGCACGGCAGCACGATCCTGATGATCGTGTACGGGCTCGCCCTCGCGTCGGCGCTCATGACGGCCATCTACATGACCCGCATGATGCTGTACACCTTCCACGGCCCCAACCGCACGGGCGAGGCCGAACGGACGCACCTGACGGAAGCGCCGTGGATCATGACCGGGCCGTTGGTGGTGCTCGGCGTGCTGTCGATTGTGGGCGGGTGGCTGAATGTGCCGGCCCTCCTCAGCGGCATCGGGCCGGTGGGCGTGATGGACCACTGGCTCGAGCCTGTGGTTGGCGAGGCCGCGTTGCGCACGACGCTGGGTGCGGCGCCACACCTGACGCACGAAACCGAGCTCGTGCTGGTGGGCGTTGCGATCTTCATTGCCGTGGCCGGCATCGCCTTTGCCGTCTGGCGGCTCAAGCCGGCGGCGCTGGTGCCCAAGAAGGACGCCGTGCCATCCACCGGCTTCGTGCGCGTGCTGGAGCACAAGTATTTCGTCGACGAGGGCTACGACCGGGCCATCGTGCAGCCGACGCTGGGCATCTCGCGCGCCGTGCTGTGGAAGGGCCTCGACACCGGCGTCATCGATGGCCTGTTCGTCAACGGCAGCGCGCTGCTGGCGCGGGCGATCGGCTGGATGGGGTCGCAGCTGCAGACGGGGCAGGTGGGCACATACGCCTGGGTCCTCTTGATCGGCGTCATCACGATCCTCGGCGCCTTCACCTTCAGGTAACCCATGACCGCGTTCCTGTCGTCGATCAGTTACAACGCCTGGATCGTCCCGGTCCTGCTGCTGCTGCCGGCGTTTGGCGCCGTGGGGCTCTGGGCGCTCGCGCAGCTCACCAAGGGCGACCCGGACGAGAAGCGCTGGCACGAGGCGCGCCTCCTGGCCATTGCCTTCTTCACCGTCGAAGCCCTGCTCTCCATCGGGCTCTGGTGGTCGGTCGATCCAACGGCCACGGGCTGGCAGGCGGCGGTGGACCTGCCGTGGATCCCGCAGTGGGGCATCCGCTTTGCGGTGGGCCTCGACGGCATCTCCATGACGCTGGTGCTCCTGACCACGCTGCTGATGCCGCTGGCGGTGCTGGGCAGCTGGACGAGCATTCGCACCAAGCCGCACAGCTACTATGCGCTGCTGCTGCTGCTCACGGTGGGCATGCTCGGCGTCTTCGTGTCGCTCGACCTCGTGCTCTTCTACGTGATGTGGGAAATCATGCTGGTGCCGATGTACCTGATCATCGGCATCTGGGGCGGCGAGCGGCGGCTGTACGCGGCGATCAAGTTCTTCATCTACACGATGATCGGCTCGCTGCTGATGCTGGTCGCCATCCTGTATCTCGGGGCCGAGGCGGCGCGGGTGCTCGGCAGCCCGACCTTCAGCTATGACTTCATCCTGAACAACGTCCACCTCGACCCCACCACCACGCTCTGGCTCTTCGGGGCGTTTGCGCTGGCGTTCGCGGTGAAGGTGCCGATGTTCCCGTTCCACACGTGGCTCCCCGATGCGCAC
>CAYHCW010000593.1:0-2035 GCA_964355025.1 uncultured Gemmatimonas sp.
CATAGCCGCCGTTGCCATCCTGGGCCGTCGCCACGAAGGTGAGGCTGGCGGGCAATGGCAATCCGCTTTCGTCGGCGCAAGGCGTGTCAACCGTCGCGACGCAGAAGTAAGGCGCCGTGAGGTCGATGTTGATCAGGCGCCCGCCGGTGGAATCGGCGGAATCGGCGTTCGCCACGTGGCCAACCAGGTCGGTCACCTCTGTGCGTTGTGCCTGATCGCGTCCCTCGAGGGTAAACGCGAACTGCCCCGCCGCAGGGTCGGTCGGGCCTGAGTGATCGTCGGAAACAATGTAGTGGCCGTACACCGGTTGCTTGTACCAATTGCTGCCACTCAATGGCGCACCGGACGCATCCTTCCACTCGAATTGCACAAAGGGAGGTTCGAGATCAACCGGCAGAACAACGGGAGCTGACGGCGGGCTGATGGTGCCGCTCGCAGTGATCGCCCGGTAAGTGATGGTGCTTTGACCGCTGACCCGCACGGGAACGTCGAGATACCCGGATGCGGGCACCGGGGTCTCACGCACGCTCGCGCCGTAAGTCAACCCGGCCACCCCGCCGTAAGACCAGGAGATGGTAACGACCGGATCGGTGCCGGTGGGCGTGATGCGTACGAATACAGGGGCGCGGTACCATCCCGCGGTCTGGGTTGCTGATGACCCATCCTCGAAGAACACCTCATCCTCCGCACCGCAGGTCGTGCCGCAACTGGCACGGGCCACCGCGTCGCTCTCGTCGCTCTCGCCCGCGCTGCCTACAGCCGTAATCCTGAACCGCACGCTGGTGTCGACCGCGTCAAACCGGAACTGGTAGGACGCGAATTCGCCAGGGGCAAGGTTGACATTGGCGTTGGGGTTGTCCACGGCCACCCAATTGTTGCCAATCAGAACGGAGATATCACTTCTCGGCAACGAACTCGACAGCGCATTGCCATTCGCGTCAACCGGCGTAACGGTAACCTCGACGTTATTGACGGCACCCACCTTTTGAGACGGAACGGCCACATCGAACGTGCCCAACCCGGTGCCGTTATCCGCATTGGCGTTGGCGACGACTAGATCAGGAAGCTCGAACCGCAGCACGCTGCGCCTGAGCGGGTTGGTGGCCACGAAGCGGCCCTTCGGGTCGAGGCCCGGCCCAGTGCCAATCTGCTCGGCGAAGCCGATCGGAAAGTCGTCGAACGCGACCGTGGTATCGAGTTGGAACTGGACGGAGACAGATACCGGTTGCCCAGGCAACGAGACATTGTAGAACACTACGCGCGCGTTCCCCGCGTCGGTCACGGCGACCCGGACAGGGGGCTCGGGGACTTCCAGCGTCGGCGGCGGCGACGTCACGATCGTCACGCCCACAGGACCGTTCAACACGGCGTCCCCCTGGGCCTCACCGGGCTTGCCAATCCGGAACAAGAAAACGCCGTTGGAGTCGAACACCTGCACGACGTTTTGCGCGTGGTCGGCAATGTAGATACGGCCCCAGGCATCGACCGCGGCACCAGTCACGGTGCTGAACTCACCCGGCCGCGGGGGGCTGATCTGGTTCTCCGGATTCACGCACGCATCGTGCTGGTATTGGTCGTTCTCCCCCCCTTGAAAGGGCGGACGGTCGTCGTAGTCTGCCGCCGTTGGCAGCGACTTGATCAGGTTGAAGGCTGTGTCGAAAATAAACACCGAGCAGTGGATCCAGTCGGTGACGACAATGCGGTGATTGGCGGGATCGGGGGAGGCGACGCCGGTCCCCGGCTCGTGGACGATAGCTCCGGGCGTCAGCGCCACGAGACTCGGCCACGTGCGCGCGGTTGGGTCAATCGCCGACGGGTCGTCGGGCAGGGTGACGGCTGGGGCAATCGCCGACGGGCCGTCGGGCAGGGTGAAGTGGATGGGCGCAGCGTTGGTGCCAAAGGCCGCCGAGCCATCCGACTTGAAGATCGCGACGCGCCCATTGCCGCCGTCCGCAACCAGAAGACGCTTGCCAAACGCGTCCGCGGACGCATCGACGGCGATGCCATAAGGCGCGCTTAGTCCGTCTGGTCCAGG
>CAYHCW010000594.1:0-2032 GCA_964355025.1 uncultured Gemmatimonas sp.
TCATGGCCGGGGGTTACCAGGAGTGGCAGGAAACGGAGGCGCGCTGCAGATTGCGCCGCTCGTGCGTGATGTGGCCGTCGGAGAGCGTGAGCACGCGGTCGGCCATGTCGGCGATGACGGCGTTGTGCGTGATCACCATCGTCAGCGTGCCGAGCTCGCGGTTGATGTGCTCGATGGCCTCGAGCACCACCATGCCGGTGCGAATGTCGAGGGCGCCGGTGGGTTCGTCGCAGAGCAGCACGGACGGCCGCTTGGCGATCGCGCGCGCGATGGCGACGCGTTGCTGCTCGCCACCGGAGAGCTGCGCGGGGAAGTGATCCATGCGCGCGCTGAGCCCGACGAGGTGCAGCGCCTCCTCCGGCTCCATGGGATCCGGCGCTAGCTCGGTGATGAGGGCGACGTTTTCGCGGGCCGTGAGGCTGGGGATGAGGTTGTAGAACTGGAAGACGAAGCCGACCCGGTTGCGTCGGTAAAGCGTGAGGGTATTTTCATCGGCTGCGCCCAAGTCGTGGTCGCGGTAACGCAGCGTACCGCTCGTGGCCGAGTCGAGGCCACCGAGAAGATTGAGGAGGGTGGACTTGCCGCTGCCCGAAGCGCCGAGCACCACGACAAACTCGCCTGCATGGCAGTCGAGATCCACGGCCTCGAGGGCGTGAACCGCGGCATCGCCCTCGCCGTAAGTCTTCGTGAGCCCCCGGACGTGGAACACCCGTTCGCGAGCGGCGGTGGGTAGGTCAGCAGTGCTGGGCGGCGTGGATGACGGCATGCGGGGATTCGCACGCAAACAGGACCGGCAAGGGGCCGCAATCTCGCAGAGGCCGGCCGGGCCCACCAAGCTGGTCAATCGAGGGCTGGTAGCAGACGCAGGTGGCCGGCGGATTCCTCTACGGGGAAGATGCGCGGGTGCTCGGGCGGGGGATCGTTCGGTTGGTGCAGCGTGAAGTAGGTGCGACCGTCGAAACTCTGGAACATCATGGCATGGCCGCCATCCTTGTCGAAAAGAGGCTCGGCATCGAAACGCCACGGCCCCGCGAGGGTGCCGGAGGTCGAACGGGCGATGCCGGTCGCGTAGCCGTTGGCCGTCCAACTCGAGAACAGCAGGCAAAAATCCCCGTCCTGCATGCGGAATGGCCACGCGCCGTCGGCCACGAAACAGGGCGGCAGCCCCTGCTTGGCCCGCTGCTCCGTTTGCCAGGGTGGCGCCATCACCCACGGGACGGCGTTGACGGGGAAGAGTTCGATCACGGGACCGGCTGCGGCCGTGAAATCTTCGCGCAGCGGCACCGCGGAATAGCGGCCGACCGTGACCTGCGGCCAGTCGCGGCTGAAGATCATCCATGGCCGGCCATCGGCTTCGATATGCAGCGTACCGTCGAGGCACTCGCAGTCGGATGGCGTGACCGGTGACGGACTATGCGGGCGGAACGGCCCCAGCGGGTGATCGGCGACGAGTATCTGCGTGCCGCGATGCATGGTCGGCGACTTAAAGCTCGCGAACATGTAATACCGACCGCGCCACGCGTGCACCTCGGGAGCCCAGAAGTGCTGCATGCCCCAGAAGCCCTCCGGCGGCCGGAAGGCGGGGAACGGTCCCTCCCAGTCGATCAGGTTGCGGCTGCGATAGGCGTCGAAGCCGGTGCCGGGGTGGTCGCCCCAGGGGATGGCATCCGTTGTGCCAAAAAGATAATAGGTCTGCTCGACGGCGACGGGCAAAATGAACGGGTCGCGGATCTTGATGTCAGCGGCACGCATGAAGGACTTTAGTTCCGAACCGGTCTCACGCGGAGGCGCGGAGAGCGCGGAGTGGGTTTATCCTCCGCGGCCTCCGCGACTCCGCGTGAGACGGTGAATGCTATCAATAGCGAATCAGGCCTCGGCTTACTCAGCGGTTTCGCCAGTGACGTCCTCGCCGCCCTTGACGTTTACCTTCTCGAGGATCGCCGCGGAGATTTTCTCGGCGAGCTCGGGCTTGTCGCGCAGCGCCTGCTTGGCGGCGTCGCGGCCCTGGCCGACGAGGTTGCCCTCGTAGGCG
>CAYHCW010000595.1:0-2030 GCA_964355025.1 uncultured Gemmatimonas sp.
GTCGAGGGTGGCCAACGCTTTGAGACAATCGAACATATTCCGCGCCGCGCGCGAAAAGCCGAGACATAAAGCCGGTCAATGCCCTGCACGCGCACCGCCCGCCGACCGAGGCGCGAATCGCGCTGGCCCTATCCGGCGCGGAGGAGTGACTGGTAGGCGGCGCGTTTCTTTGCGATGCGCCCGCTGATCCCTTCGTCGATGAAGTATGCGGAGTTTGGAATTATGAGGAGTCCCCGAAAAAGGCATCATACGGCCTGAGCCTAAAAAGGATCGTGAAACAAACTAGACAATTTCGCATCTCCGGATTAGGAGGAGGCCTGAGGTAAAGATGCCTTCGATCCTGAAAGTTTCGCCCCATCTGACCCCCAACGAGGTGGTCGCACGGTTCAAGAAGTGCTCGGACACCGGCGAGCGTCTCCGCTGGCAGGCCGTGATGCTCAAGGGTGAGGGCCGAAGCGCGAGGGACATCGCGGACATCTGCAAGAAGAAGGTGGACTGGGTTCGTCGCACGGTTCGCGCCTACAACGCAGGCGGGCCGGAGGCGCTCAAGGATCACCGGGTCACGAACGGCCAGGCGCCCGTGCTCGACGCAGCCGGCCTCGCCGAGCTGGACGCGGCGCTGCGCGGCGCAGCACCCGACGGCGGGTTCTGGACCGGCAAGAAAGTAGCAAGGTGGATCGGGCAGAAGATCGGACGCTCGGTCAGCGAGCACACCGGGGTGGACTACCTACGGAAGCTGAACTTCACGAAGCAGGTGCCCCGACCAAAGCACCCCGACGCGGACGAGAAGGCCCAGGACGCCTTCAAAAAGGGGGGCTTGAAAGTCGTGTTCGAGACGTCGTTCGAGAACATCCCGGCGCGGACGTCCAGGTCTGGGCCGAAGACGAAGCGCGATTCGGGCTGATCCCGACCTACCGCCGCGTGTGGGCGCCGCGAGGGCGGCGTCCCACCGCCAGCTCGCGGAGGCAGTACAAGTGGGCCTATCTCTTCACGTTTGTCCGGCCGAGCACCGGCGAGACCGTCAACCTCGTGGGGTCGACGGTCTCCGCAGCGATCATGAGCATGATGCTCAAACTATTCGCCGAGGAGGCGGGGATCGGCCCGCAGCGGCGCGCCGTGCTCGTGGTTGATGGCGCGGGATGGCACACCGCCGGCGATCTTGTGGTGCCAGAGGGCGTTCATCTCGTGTTTCTACCCGCCTATTCGCCGGAGCTGCAGCCAGCCGAACGCATCTGGCCGCTCATCAACGAGGAGATCGCCAACCGCACCTTCGCCGAACTGCCCGAGCTGATGACGGCCATCGACTCCCGATGCGCGCACTTGCAGAGCCACCTCGAGGAGGTTCGGAATTGTACCCGCTATCATTGGTGGCCGGCGGAGTTCCTATGCGCGGTGTGATCACTACCGAACCGTATCAACCGGCGGTGTGAAGATCCCCTACGGCTATTGTCACCATGAACCTGCAGGCCCGCCGTGGGGTGCTTGCCCGCGAAACGGTGGCTGGTGGGCGTGCGGGAGGGTGGCTCGCCCTCGTCGTCGCGCTCCGGTGCCGTCGCGGTAGATTGGCTGTCGTGCCCACCAGCGACGAGATCTCGCGTCTGCTCGACACGCTCTGCGTGAGGCTCGGATTCTGTCTGCCCCCCGTCGAGAAGCAGCGCCTCTGCGAGAACCCTCCCTCTGGCGTGCTCGCGTTCACCGACGCGGTGTTCATCGCCGAGGGGATGGATCCCGAGCTTGCGGACCGTCACCTGTACCGGCAGATCCGCGACCTGGTGCGAAGGTCTTTCGAGGGGGAGTAGTCCGGTAGTCGCTCATCCTCCGTGGGCTGGCTGGATGGGCTCGGTCTGCACCAACACGACCTCATCGCAGGTGAGGTCAAGTTCGCCGCGGGAGGCGAAGTCGAACCGAACGCGCCAACTGCCGTCTGGACGGCACGCGAACTCCACGTCCCACGCCAGTGCCGGCCCACCTACGAACGAAAGCGTGGAGCGAACGTGCGACACCCATGAGCAGCGCAGGCAGGATTCACC
>CAYHCW010000596.1:0-2024 GCA_964355025.1 uncultured Gemmatimonas sp.
TGGGTTTTCGCCCCGATGACGACCGCCTGCGCACGGCGCTCGAGATCGCCGAGGGTGAGGGGCTCGCCTACACTTTCGAGAAGACCAAGCTGGGCGAGGAAAACGAAGTCCACCCCAACACGGTGCGCCTCACGGTCGAACGAGGCGACCGCCAGTCGGTGATGACCGGCTCGTCGCTCGGCGCCGGTCGCATCCTCGTCACCGAGATCGACGGATTCCCGGTGCAGGTGCACGGCGACCATCACGCCATCGTGCTCATCGCCGAGGACATCAAGGGCTCCATCGCCCGCATCACGACGCTCCTCGCCGACGACGGCGTGAACATTGCCACGCTGCGCGTGTCGCGGCAGCAGCGGGGCGGCGACGCCTTCATGGTCATCGAAGTCGACGAACAGCCCGGCGACGAGGTGTGCGAGCACATCCGCGCCCTGTCGTGGGTGCGGTGGGCGTGCCGGCTCGACAAAGTGTCCGGGTAGTTCCGTGCCTGTGCCCCTGTCCTCTCGGTAGATGTATCATTCACTCGCTGCTGCCATCGCCGACGCCGAGTCGCGCGGCCTCCGACTCTGTGACGTCGCCCTCGAACTGGAGGCGCGCGACCAGGGGCGCCCTGTCGCCGAGATCCGCGACGCACTGGGCCGCGCGCTCGTCGTGATGCGCGGCGCCATCGCGCGCGGCGTGGTGGGCGACCTCCGCAGCAACTCAGGACTCGTGGGCGGCGATGCCGCCAAGCTGCGCGAGGGTCCGGCTGGTCCGCTGAGCGGCACGCCGTTTCGCGACGTGCTCATGCGGGCGCTGGCCGTGCAGGAGGTCAACGCGGCCATGGGCGTGATCGTCGCGGCGCCGACCGCCGGCGGTGCGGGGGTGCTGCCCGCCGTGCTCACCGGCCTCGCCGAGGCACGCGGCATTTCCGACGAGCTACTCATAGATGCGCTTGCCACGGCCGGCCTCATTGGCGCCGTGGTGGCCGAGCGCGCATCGCTCAGTGGTGCCGAGGGTGGCTGCCAGGCCGAGACCGGCGCGGCCGCCGGCATGGCGGCCGGCGCCGCCGTCGAGATGCTGGGCGGCACGCCCGCGCAATGCGGCCACGCCGTGGCGCTCGCCCAGCAGGGCACGCTGGGCCTCGTCTGCGACCCGCTCGGCGGGTTGGTGGAGTTGCCGTGCGTCTTTCGCAACGCCACCGGCGCGGCCATCGCGCTCGCCGCGGTCGAGATGGCGCTGGCCGGCATCGAGTTTGCCATTCCCGCCGACGAAGTCATCGACACGATGGGGCAGATTGGCCGCGAAATGGACGTGCGCTATCGCGAGACGGCCGGTGGCGGGCTCGCGGCCACGCCCACGGGTCGGCGACTGGCGAGGGAACGGCTGCACCAGATCAAGAAGAGCTGATCGCGCTCTGGCGCCGCGCCGGCGTCAGGGTGAAACTTTCACCATCGGGGACGCCGTAGGATCCCCCACACGCTGACGAAGGTGAGGCCATGGTCAACCGCGAAGACATCGAGACGTTCCTCGATCGGCTGTCAAATGAAGGCGCGACCTATCGCGAGATCGAACCCGGGCTCTGGACCGTCAATCCGGGCGGCGCCCTCGACCTGAGCGTCGTCATCCATCACTCGCCGCCGGTGCTCGTGCTGCGCGTGAAGGTCATGGATGCGCCGGTCGATGGCGCGACGAGCGCGCGGCTCAACCGACGGCTTCTCGAACTCAACGCCACGGACCTGCTGCACGGCTCGTACGGCATCGATGATGGCACGATTGTGCTCACCGAGGCCCTCGAGCTGTCGCACCTCGACTTCCAGGAGTTCCTGGCCGTGTACGAAAGCATCACGCTCGCCCTCGCCGCGCATCTGCGCGAGCTGGCGACGATCCACGAGGCACGCTGACGATGGGAATCTGGGACCGTTTCACCACGCTCCTCTCGTCGAACATCAACGACCTGATCTCGAAGGCCGAGAATCCGGAGAAGATGCTTGACCAGATCGTCGTCGACATGCGCAACCAGCTGGCCAAGGCCAAGCAGCAGGTGG
>CAYHCW010000597.1:0-2021 GCA_964355025.1 uncultured Gemmatimonas sp.
ACCGCATCCACGATGCACAGCGCCGCCGGCTCGCCACCCGACAGCACGAAGTCGCCGATGGACATCTCTTCGGTAGCCAGGTGATCGGCCACGCGCTGGTCGACGTCCTTGTAGTGCCCGCACAGCAGCGTCAGCTCATCACACGCGGCAAAGCGCTCGGCGTCGGCGTGCGAAAACACCTTGCCGCGCGGCGACAGCAGCACGATGGGCGCCTTGGCGCCGAGTGCCTCGACGCACTCGAAGAACGGGCCGGGCTTCATCACCATGCCGGCGCCGCCACCATACGGATAGTCGTCCACCGTGCGGTGCTTGTCGTGCGTGTAGTCGCGCAGGTCGGCCACGTGATACTCCACGCTGCCGGCCGCACTGGCCTTGCTGGGGATGCTCAGTGCGAGCGGCGCGGCAAAGAACTCGGGGAAGATGGTGACGATGTTGATCTTCACTCGAGCAGCCCCTCGGGCACGTCGAGCGTCATTGTGCGCGCCTCACGATCGAGCTGACTCACGAAAGCCTCATTGAACGGCACGTCCTTGAGACCACGGGGCGTGAGTAACTCCAGCATGATGCCCTGCGGCAGTTCGTACCAGCCGTGGATTTCGCCCAACGCGGCGCCCGCGGGATCGAACGCGCGCATGCCGGCGAGTTCGTGCAGGAACAGTTCGCCCTCGGCGGGCGGCGCGATTTCCGTGGCCGGCACGAGGAACGTGCGCCCGTTCCATCGCTCGGCTTCGGTGCGGTCGGCGATGCCGTCGAAGAAGACGAGCAGGCCGTCCTTGAACGGGCGCGTGGCCTTCACCGTGAGCGCGCGCGGCTCGCTCGTACGCTTGTCGAGGGCGAGGTCGCCCTCTGGCGTGCCCACAAACACACGCGCGCCGGCCGCGAAAATCGCGTCCGGCGCGTCGGTGATCGGCAGCACGACCAGCTCTCCCTTGAGGCCATGAGCGCGACGAACGCGCCCGACGACCGTGGTGGCGCCGGTGGTCACGGTGTTACTCGCTGTGCTCCGGGAGGGGCACGGCCGAGGCGGCGAGCTTGAGGGCCAGGCGCTTCTCGTGGCGATCCTTGAGCACGCCCGCCTTGCGGAGGAGCGAGCGCACGGTGTCGGACGGCTGCGCGCCGACGCTGAGCCAGTAGTTGGCGCGCTCGGCGTTGAGCGTGACGGCCTTGTCGCCAGTGCGGGGCGCGTACTGCCCGATGACTTCGATGAACTTGCCGTCGCGCGGCGCGCGCGAGTCGGCAACGACGATGCGGTACATGGGGGCCTTTTTGCGGCCCGCGCGGCGAAGTCGGATAGCTACGGCCATCGGATTGCACTCCAGTGTGGCGATGAGGCGCTGCGTCACTGGGCTCATCGCGGGGCCGGGGCATCCGGTCCGCACCCAGGTCCCCGGCGGGGGAGAGAGCAGCTAGCCTAGAAGGATAAGCGGGTCTAACCCCAACTACAAGGGAACCTTTAGGCTTTACGTTGTACGTTCTACGCCGTCCGCTGCCTGCCGAAATACGCTACGCCGCCCAAAACCGGCGTGCCCGGTCGGACGGCGTAAAACGTACAGCGTACGGCTTACGGGTTCTTTTGCCGTTACCTCATGCCGGGGAACTGCATCCTCCCTCCCCCCTTCATCGATTTCATCATCTTCTGCATCCCCTTGAACTGCTCCAGCAGCTTGTTCACCTCGCTCACCGGGCGGCCGCTCCCCTTGGCGATGCGCACGCGCCGCGAGCCGTTGAGCAGGTCGGGCTTCTTGCGCTCCTCGGCGGTCATCGAGAGGATGATGGCCTCGAGGTGCTTCATCCGCTTGGGATCGGTGTTGGCCTGCTTCAGCATCTTGCTGTTGACGCCGGGGAGCATCTTGAGAATGCCTTCCATCGGGCCGAGCCGCTGGATCTGCTTCATGGCCGCGAGGAAGTCAGCCAGGTCCATCCCTTCCTTGCGCACCTTCTTGTCGAGGCGCTTGGCCTCGTCAGCGTCGATGGCGCCCTGCGCTTTTTCCACCAGCGACAGCACGTCGCCCTGCTGAAGG
>CAYHCW010000598.1:0-2018 GCA_964355025.1 uncultured Gemmatimonas sp.
CGCTCAATCCGCTCGAAGTCGTGCTGGGCATCACCAACGCCTCGTTCGTGGCCCAGACGGCCGAATGGGTGCCATCGCACTTGTACGCGACGCTGCGCGCCGCCTACCACCACAAGGGCTTCAGCTTCGTGCGCATCCTGCAGCGCTGCCCGGTGTTCACGCCGGCCATTTTTCAGCAGGCCGTGCAGGACCCGGCCCGCATCAACCTGCTGGTGCACGACGACGGCGTGGTGACGCCCGAGTTGGACAAGATCTACGCCACGCAAGTGCACCACGACCCACGCGACCTTGCGGGCGCGCGCGCTCTCGCCGAGCAGACCGACCGCATCCACCTCGGCGTGTTCTACAAGGACTCGTCCAAGCCCCGCTACGAAGAGACGCGCCGCGTCGCCCCGCGCACGCCGGCCGAACGTGTGGCCCTGCTCGAAAAGGAGTTCGCCCGCTATGCCGTCTGATCCGCGCGTTGCCCAGGCGCTCGCCGCCCTGGCCCAACCCATTGCCGAGTTCCGCGCCGCGGTGCAGGGCGCGCTGGCGCAGGCCGATGCCTTCCTCGCCGCGCAGACGGCGGACGCCCCGGCGCAAGCGGCACGTGCCGCCACCGCGCTGGGCGTCTTTGCCGCGACGCGCGTCGACGCCGGCAAGTTTGCTGCCATCTTTCCCGCCGTCGCGAAGGCCGACAAGCCCTCGCAGGCCGCGCTGGCCAGGGCCGTCAAGAAGCTGCGCGAGGTGTCGGCGCAGGGTGAGACGATGGCCGTCGCCGAGGTGACCGCCGGGAGGAAACTCGGCGCGACCATCGACGACGCGCTTGCCGGGGCCGGTCAGGCCTTCGGCGCCATCATCGTCGCCGAGCTGGTGCGCGGCGGCCGCTACAAGGCGGCCGAGCACGAGCGCCTGCTCGAGCCCACCGAGTTCCGGGCCTGGAGCAAGTCCGAACGCCGCTTTGCGCCGCCGCTTGTGGTTGAGGTGGACGGCGCCGACCTGCACGCCGGTGCGTTGCTCGACTTCGCCGACGGGCGCGAGAAGATCGTGCTCGTCGTGCGAGGCGCCGCGCCGCCCGCAGCGCTCGTGCGATGCATCACCTCGGGGACGTTCGTGCTGCAGACGGTCGATGGCAGCGGGCTCGATCGCCTGGCGGCCTACGACGGACCGGCGATTGCCGCGCTCATGCCCCACGGTGCCGCCGTGTTCATGCACGATCCGGCCGCGGGCAAGGAGCCGTGGCAGCGCATCACCGTGCAGCCGTTGCCGGCGATGCCCACCAAGGCGATTGGCGGCAGCAGCGCGTGGCAGATGGGTGAAGACCTCAAGATGCTCGCAGACCTCGCGCGCACACCCTTTGCAGTGCCGGCGTCGGCGGGCGGCAAGGGCGCGCCGGCGATGGGGGCGGGCGACGCGGTCGACCGGCTCGCCGGCTGGCTGCTCGATTCGTCGGGCCTCGCGGGCAATGCCTGAGCGCGCGGAGATTCGATGATCATCCTGCAGGCGATCCTCATCCTCGGCGGCACCGGCCTGGTGTTCGCCATCATGATCGCCGCCGCCAACAAGAAGCTCAAGGTCTGGGAGGACCCGCGCATCGACGTGGTGGCGGCGATGTTGCCGGCCGCCAACTGCGGCGCCTGCGGCCTGCCCGGCTGCCGCGCTTTCGCCGAGAAGGCCGTCGCGGGGGAGATCCAGCCCGCCAAGTGCACCGTCTCCAACGCCGAGCGCGTCGGCGAGATTGCCCACTTCCTCGGCGTTGACGCGGGGCAGGCAGTCAAGCGCGTGGCGCGGTTGCTGTGCGCCGGCGGGCTCGACGTCGCCGTGCAGCGCGCCGAGTACCGCGGGCTGGGTACCTGTGAAGCGGCGGCCGCGGTGGCCGGCGGTGGCAAGGGCTGCGCCTGGGGCTGCCTTGGCCTCGCCGACTGCGAGCGCGCCTGCACCTTCGGCGCCATCACGATGAATCCCGAGGGACTGCCGGTCGTGGACGTGGAAAAGTGCACCGCGTGCAACGACTGCGTGGTGGCCTGCCCCAAGGACCT
>CAYHCW010000599.1:0-2017 GCA_964355025.1 uncultured Gemmatimonas sp.
CAAAGGCACCCTCCACCGCAATGATTGCAACGACCGCCGAGCCTGTGATTGCGCGAAGCCGCACGTCGAGCGGCAAGTCGAGCCGTCCCCAACCGCGCAGTCCGGCGACGGCCAGACCGGCGAGCAGCGCCGTCCACACGACAAAGGCGGGCAGCCCACGCTCGGAAAGCATGGCCATCCAGTCGCTCGACGGCCACGGATTGGCCGTCATGCCTGTTTCCTGGCTGATGGAGGGATCGGAGTGCGGGGCGATGCCGGGATACTCCACCGCCCAGTTGCCGGTGCCCGCACCGAGCACGGGATGCGCGGCGGCAAGACGCGCCGAGTTGGCGTACTGGCGCAGGCGCCCCCGGCCGCTCCCTTCGCGGTAGTTCACCATCCCCTTGGCCGATTCCAGGTACGGGTTGTCGCTGCGCCAGTCGAGCGTGTTCGGAATGGCGATGGCGCCGGCGCCCCCGGCCAGCACGCCGCCGATGATGAGCACCAGCCCACGCCGCGCCGACGCATCGCGCCACATCGTGCCGCGGCGCCACAGCCAGGCCAGCGCCACCACCACCACACAGCAGACGAGCGCAAGCCACGCGGCGCGTGTGCGCGACAGCACGAGCGCCGCGGCGTTGATTCCCAGCCCCGCCGACGCCACCAGTGCGCCGGGCAGGCCGCGCGCGGTGAGCGCGATGTAGCCCAGCAGTGGAATGCCGGCCGCGGCGATATGCGCCATGAAGTTGCGATTGCCGAACGTGCCGCCCGGTGCGCGGCTCAGCGACGTCAGGTCGCTCGACACCCCGTACGCCTGGGCAAGCGCCGTTCCGGCGCCAAGCACCGTCACCAGGGCCAGGCCGCGAATCAGGACCTCGCGCCCGCCGCCGGCGGATGCGGCGCGTGCGCCCCACCATGTGAACGCCGCGCTGATGCTGATGGAAAGTGCGCGCGCCGCCAGCCAGTGGTTGGGTGCAAACAGCGCCGACGCCGCGGCGAGCGCGAGAAACGCCAGGAACAGGGTGTCGAACCTTGAGCGGCGCCACTCCGCCCCGCCGGCAATGACGAGCACGAGCGCCAGCGCGGCGCCCACGTGCAGGGCCAGCTCCTTCGGCACAAGAAAGCGGTCGAGATCGAACGACCGATACGGCAGCGCGACCAGCGTCGCAATGGCGGCGAGCGCCACCAGCGACCAGCCTGCGGCCAGGCTCGTGCGACGAAGGGCGGCGGTGGCGGTCACGCGCATAGAGCTAGCGGACGATGGCGCGCGCCGAAAGGGTAGCGCCGCATTCAGGTGGCCGATGATGGCGGCACGCGGAGCAGCGGAAGCCAGACGCGAAACTGCGACCCGCGTCCGGGGGCGGTGCCGACCTCGATGGCGCCCTGGTGCGCACGCACGATGCCAAGCGCCGAGGCAAGCCCGAGCCCGCGGCCGGTGAACTTGGTGGAGGCGAACGGTTCAAAGAGATGCTCACGCAGCTGCGCGTCGAGCCCCGGTCCGTCATCCGTCACTTCAAAGAAGCCATAGGTACCGTCATTGAGTGCACCGGGCCACCAGGTGGTTCCCGTCGCGCCGGTGGCCGCCACCTGCCGCACTCCCGTGCGCACGACAATCTGCGCTTCCTGACGCCCGGCCAGCACCTCGGACGCATTGGTAAGCAGCGCCAGCGCCACCTGCCGCAGCTGTGCAACATCACCGAGCACGCGTGCCGGCGGTCCATGCTCCACCTGCAGGGTAATGCGGTTGCGCACGGACGGTTCGAAGACGCGCACGGCATCATTGGTGATCTCGTCGAGCTGCACCTCTTCGGGACGCCGCATGGACTTGCCGGCATATGCCAGCAGTTGCTTCGTGACGTCGGCCGCGCGACGCGCGGCCTGCTCCACTTCGGCCAGGTGCGTGGCCAGCGGCGAGTCGGGCGGCACCTCGGCGCGGGCAAAGCTCGCATTGCCGAGAATCGAAGCCAGGATGTTGTTGAAGTCGTGCGCCACGCCGCCGGCCAGCGCACCGATGCTCTCGAGCCGGGCCACGCGCTCC
>CAYHCW010000600.1:0-2011 GCA_964355025.1 uncultured Gemmatimonas sp.
GCACCTAGCATCTAGCACCTAGCATCTAGCACCTAGCATCTAGCACCTAGCATCTGCTTCTCCCGGTGGTGGTATACCGGACACTTCATAGGGGTTTTCTCCCACTGCGATGCCCTGCCGCAGATGGTAGCGTCGGGCCACGGCGGTAGTGCCGGCGCAGGCGAGCCGCTTCTATAGAAGCGGGAGCCGGGCCGGCCTGGTGTTCCTGATCGCCGGGAGGATCACGTCTCCTCATCCGGGGCGATCATGAGTGACCCGATTTTTTGTCGTCGGTGCGGCACCAAGCTGAAGGGCGAGAGCCGATTCTGTACGGAGTGCGGCGGTTCCATTGACGACGATGCGCCGACGGCTGCCACGGCGGCCGACCCTGCCGGCATCATCCGCTGGCGCGTGGAAGTTTCCCTCATCACCAACCGTTTCATCGTCTTCGACACGTTGATGGGCTGTGTGGCGACGACGGTGTTCAGCGGTCTCCTGCTCTCGGCGATCTTCTCCACGCGTGGCGGCGGCATGGCCGGCGCTCGTGCCGGGATGTTGTTTGCCGTCGGGTTCGGCGTGTTCATGCTCGTCGTGTCGGTGTTCACCCTCGTGGTGATCTTCGGCAACCGGTGGCCGCTCGAGTTCTTGATTGGCGAGGACGGCGTGATCATGAACAACATCAGCGAGAAGGCGCACACCATCCACCGGCTGAGCTGGATCCTGGCGCTGGTGACGGGACGCCCGCTGATGGCGGGGCCCGGGCTCATTGCGCAATCGCGCGAGGTGGTGGGCATTCCGTGGGACGAGGTCCGCAAGGTGCGGCGTTACCCGGACCTTGGCGTCATCGGCATCAAGGGCGGGCTCCTCGAGAACGTGCGCCTCTACTGCACACCGGCAAACTACGCCGAGGTTGCGCAGCGGGTCGAGGCACTGGTCAGGCAGCACGCGCCGTCGGCCGTGATCACCTAACGCACGACGCCAGCCTTTCACCCCTGGATGATCCCATGACGAGTTCCGGAAAGTTCTGCGAGAGCTGCGGCGCCGAGTTGCGCGCCGGGTCGCGGTTTTGCGAGAAGTGCGGGCAGCCGGTCAGCGGCGATGGCGCTGCATCGCCGCCGCGTGCGGCCGCGCCACCGAGCGCGGCGGCCTGCACCGTGTGCGGCAAGGGCGACAGGGTGGTGGCGGCGTCGGGGTACGCGGTGGCCAATGACCCGGAGGTGCCCGGCGACGATGAGCGCGTGGACGCGGACATGGTCGCCTTGTTTCTCCAGCGGCCAGACAAGCCGCAGGCCGGTGGCGTGCTGGGATGGGCGGTGGCTCCGTTCATTCCGCTGGTGCTCTTCTTCGTGTACTGGTTTGCGCCGATCCACAAGGGATTCAAGTTCTTCCTCTTCGGCTGGACCGTGGCGTTCTTCGTGACCGCGCTGGTGCCGGAGTTGCGCGCCATGGAGCTGTACGCATTTGTCGGGATGTTCCACATCCTGTTCTACTGGGTGGCGCTGTTCATCGGCCGCGACCAACAGAAGGTGGAGCTCCTCACGAAGCAGATTCCCGAATACAACGCGATGCTCGCGCGGTGGGAGCACCTGCGGTACTGCATGCGGTGCCAGCGCGCGTGGCTCGACAATGCGTCGGCCGCGCCGGTGGAGATCACCGACGTCGACGCGCTGCTCAAGGGCTGACGCCCCACTGTCGTCTTCCGGAACCCGACCATGAACGCCACATCACGATTCTGCGAGAGCTGCGGCACCGCGCTCGACCCCAGTCAGCGGTTTTGCGGTGGCTGCGGCCAGCCGGCAGATGGATCAGCCGCAGCGCCAGCACCCAAGATGTCCACGCCGCTGGCGACCGCCGCGAGCGCGCAGGCGGGCTGGCACATGCCGACGTGGGGTTGGCTGGTGGCCGGACTGCTCTTCGCCGGCGGGTTGAGTGGTGGGCTGTACTACGTCTTCGCGTCGGTCTCGCCCAAGCAGCCGGTGCTGACGGCCGCGCAGCAGGACTCCATCGCCAAGCACGTGCTCGACGACCTGCC
>CAYHCW010000601.1:0-2007 GCA_964355025.1 uncultured Gemmatimonas sp.
GCCAGCGCGATGGGAGCCATGCCGGCGATCATCGCCAGCGTGGTCATCATGATGGGGCGCAACCGCACCGAGCCGGCCTCGACGAGCGCATTGAACCGGTCGGTCCCGGCGCGGCGCCGTTCGTTGGCGTTGTCCACCAGCAGGATGGCGTTCTTGGTGACGAGCCCCATCAGCATGATCACGCCGATCATCGACATGATGTTCAGCGTGGTGCCGGTGAGCAGCAGCGCCAGCAGCACACCCACCAGCGACAGCGGGAGCGACAGCATAATGGCGATGGGGTGTGTGAACGACTCGAACTGCGACGCGAGGATCAGGAAGATCAGGATCACCGCGAGCAGGATGGCCTCGATGACGTACCCCCCGGTCTCGGCGAGCAACTCGGTCTGGCCGCCGAGGTTGACGCTGTAGCCCGACGGCAGGGAAAGCTTGGCCACCTCGGTGCGAATGGCCGAGGACGCCTCGGACAGCGAGATGGCGGGCGAGACGTTGCCGGATATGGACACCACGCGCTCGAGGCGCATGCGGTCTATCTGCGACGGGGCGGTGGCGACGGTGACGCGCGCGATGTCGCCGAGCCGTGTGGTGGTGACCCCGTTGGCGCCTACCCTGGAGGTCGGCACCGGAAGCGCGGCCACGTCGGCGATGGAACGCCGCAGTTCGGGGGCCACCTGCACGCGCACGTCGCGTTCCTCGCCCGTGGGGTCTTCCCAGCGGGTGGCAACTTCACCGGCAAAGAGCGGTCGGATGGTCGCAGACAAGATGCCGAGGTCGAGCCCCACCTGATTGGCGGCGTCGCGGTCTATCTCGACGCGCAACTCGGGCTTGGGTTCGCCGAGCGATGATGCCACGTCCACGATGCCAGGGATGCGCTCCACCGCGCTGCGCACCTCGCGTGAGAGGCGCTGCAGTTCGTTGATGTCCGGGCCGCGCAGTTCCACCTGAAGCGGCGCCTGGCCTCCCCCTGGACCGCCCTGCGCCAGCACGAAGGTGCGCACACCGTACAAGGGCGCGAGCTTCGTGCGTGCCACCATCATGAGATCGTTCTGGGCCGTGGAACGCTGGTTCGGCGGTGTAAGGCGCACGTAGATATCGCCGGTGCGCACCGTGCCGGTGGCGCCGGCCCCGATGGTCGTGTAGGTGTACTCCACGCCCTCAATGCCGCGCAGCGTCGCGATTACCTGATTGGCCTTGGCGCGGGTCTGCGCCAGGCTCGACCCCTCCGGCGTCTCGAACTTGACCGAAAACTCGCTGTTGTCCGAATCCGGCTGGAACGCGCCGCCAATGAACGGCACCAGCGCGAACGCAGCGACGAGGCTGGCCACCGCAATGGCGATCGTCGCCCGCCGGTGCTTCAGCGCCCACACGATAATGCCACGGTAGCCGTGTGCCGTTCGGTCGAACCACTGGTTGAACCGGCCGATGAGGCGCGTGAGGGCGTTGCCGTGGGAGGTGTCGCCAACATGCGGGTTCACTCCCCACCAGGCGCTGAGCATGGGGGTGAGCGTGAACGACACGAAGAGGGACACGAGCACCGCCCAGGCCACCGTGATGCCGAACGAATAGAAGAAGCGTCCGATGATGCCGCCCATGAACGCCACCGGCACAAACACGGCGACGATGGACAGTGTGGTGGCCAGCACCGCGAGAATGATCTCGTGTGTACCGCGACTGGCCGCCGTGAAGTGGTCTTCACCCATCTGACGGTGCCGGACGATGTTCTCCACCACGACAATCGCGTCGTCGATCAGGATGCCGATCGAGAGGGAGAGTGCCATCAGGGTCAGCACGTTCAGCGTGAAGCCCATCGCCCGCATGATGATGAACGACGAGATCACGGAGACGGGGAGCGACAACGAGGTGATGGCCGTCGCCTTCCAGTCGTTGAGGAAGAGCATCACGATGATCACCGTGAGCAGGGCGCCCAGCAGCAGCTCGTCGATGACGTCGGCTACCGAGTTGCGGATCATCACCGAGTTGTCGCGCACGATCTGCAGCTGTGTGCCC
>CAYHCW010000602.1:0-2004 GCA_964355025.1 uncultured Gemmatimonas sp.
CGGTCGGACCGCTGCGCGATGGGCTTCGTCACTTCCTCAAGGTCACGCGGAGCTAGACCCTCGCCGAAAACTATTCGGCGCGCATCCGCGGCCACCGGAAATCGTCGCGTCACTGCAGATTGCATGAAATGGTAGCGGTTCGTGACGAGTTCTCTCCGCATGATGCTGCCCGTCACCCCGTTTGCCGCGATCCCGATGCTCCTGCTGTCGCCCGCCGAGTCGGATCTTCGACTGTTCCTCGAGGAGGCGCACGGCGTCGCGGCGCGACACCCAGCGATCCTCGCGCTGATCGACGCGGATCTGGACGCGCATGGTCTCCGCAAGAAGGCCCTGCGCACGGCTGATCGGCGGTGGAGGGAGGCCCACACGAAGACACTGCCCGGCCACGAGGTCGAGCCCGCGGCGACGGCCCCAGGGAAGCTCGCGCAAGGGCGCCCGCGTACGCCCGCGTTCATCGTCCTCGTCGCGCTGCTGCTGCGCGGATACTTCGGTGAGGGCTTCAAGGCGTGTGGCGTCGCCACGATGATGCTGGAATCGACCACGCTGGCCGTGCTCTTCGCCAACATGGGAGCGCAGAGGCCGAGAGCGAGCACCCTCACGGAGCTCGTCAACGCCGTCACCAACGCCACGCGGCAACGCATCCTCGACGCGCAGATGGCGCTCGTGCTGAAGCTCGGATGGGACGACTTCAAGCTCTTCCTCCAGGACAGCACCCACGTCGAGGGAAACACCGAGTGGCCCACGGACTCTCGCCTCATGGTCGCGCTCGTCGAGCGCCTGCTGCGGGTGGGCGCAGCGCTCCCGCGGCTGGGACTTCCGGCGATCGAGCTGCCGAAGATCCGTCGGCACCTCGCGGTGATGATGGATCTCGACCGCGAGATCGACATGACGCGCGGGACCAAGGAGGGCGCGCGCACCCGGCGCCGCCGCTATGAGAAGTTGCTGTGGCGTGCTCACCGCGCGCGCCACGCGCTCGACAGCGCCGTCACCACGATCGAAGCCGCTCTCGCCGCCCTCGACGTTCTCCCGAGCCGTCTGGCGATGGCGACGCGGGTGGTCACGCAGCTGCGCGCCGACGTCTCCTCGCTCGCGACGGTGATCGCCAACTGCGAGGCGAGGGTGATCGAGGAGCGGAAGGTTCCGATGTCGGAGAAGAAGCTCAGCGTCTCGGACCCCGATGTGGGCTTCATCGCGAAGGGGCAGCGGGATCCGGTCATCGGCTACAAGCCGCAGCTGGCGCGCAGCGGCAAGGGCTTCATCACCGGACTCCTGCTGCCCCAGGGCAACGCATCGGACTCCGGACAGCTGGTGCCGATGGCGGACGAAGTGATCCGCCGCACCACGGTGGTCCCCGACGTCGCCAGCGTCGATGACGGCTACGCGAGCCAGGCCAACCGCGACGCGCTTCTCGCCCGCGGAATCAAGGTCGTGAGCATCAGCGGCTCCAAGGGCAAGGCCCTCACCGCGCGCGCCGACTGGAACAGCGATGCGTACGTCGAGGCGCGCGACATGCGCTCCGCCGTCGAGTCGCTGATGTTCAGCCTCAAACAAGGGTTCGACTTCGGCGAGGTCGCGCGCCGCGGGCTGGAGGCGGTACACGGCGAGTTGCTCGAGAAGGCGCTGGCTTACAACCTCTGCCACATGGTTCGCGTGCGACGCGCCCTCGCCGAGATCGACCACGAGATCGACGACGAGGAGCCCCTCGCCGCCGCGGCCTGACGCGCCTCCATCGACGGTCGAGCGGCAACGACCTCCCCGCGGGGCGATCGTGCGGCGGCCCCGCGCCTTCGGCGCCATTCGAAGTCGCCAGTCGGGGCGCAACAGCCCCCCTCGATGGCCTCGGCGTCGCGCCGCGGTACCGAAGGGCCGCCCTGCGGCGCCCCAACACTGACGCCGCGACGACGCCATCGGCTTCAGCGCGACTCGACCACCCCTTTTCGGCGAGGGTCGAGCTACTGGCCGGGTCTGTTCGCCTGCTACGACAACCCCGAGATCCCGCGGACC
>CAYHCW010000603.1:0-1997 GCA_964355025.1 uncultured Gemmatimonas sp.
TCGTCTTCGTGACGCCCGAGTACAACTTCTCCACCCCGGCGCCGCTGCTGAACGCCCTGACGTACCTCTATGCGGAATGGGTGTACAAGCCGGTGGGCTTTGCCAGTTACGGTGGTGTGTCCGGTGGCTTGCGCGGCGTGCAAATGACCAAGCAGGTAGTGACGACGCTCAAGATGGTTCCCATCCAGGACTCGGTGACGCTGACGTCAGTTTCCAGGCAGATCGACAAGGAGACGAAGGTCTTCACGCCGACCGAGGCGAATGACAAGGCGGCCCGGGCGATGCTCGACGAATTGCATCGATGGGCGATTGCCCTGAAGCCCATGCGGGGGTAGGGCGCACGACGACGACGGCTGGCGGGCTGCGGGCTGACGCGCGATGTTCGCAGGAGTCCGATGTCGTCAGGAGATCAACCCATGCGGATCCGGCCGGTCGTCCTCGTTGCCGTGCTTGCGCTGTTCGGGCGAACCACCGCAGCGCAGGTGCCCACCACGGCCACGCGCGCGCGAGTCGCCACGGCGAGCGGAGCCACCGTCAGTGGCGTGGTGCGCGACACCATCGCCCGAGCGCCGCTGGCGGGGGCGTGGGTGCAGCTGGCCGCCCGGGAGGGTGCGATTCCCTTTGCCCGCACCGTCGCGACGGATTCGATGGGGCGCTTCACCATCAGCGACGTGCCCCCGGGTCGTCATCTGCTGGGGTTCTTTCACTGGATGCTCGACTCCATCGGCGTGGAGCCGTCGTACCGCGAGGTGGTGGTCACGGGGCGCCGGCCGGTGCATGTCGAGCTGACAACGCCGTCGGCGTCGCTGCTGGGCGCCGCCATCTGCGGTCCGCAACCGCTCTCCGACTCCGCCACCGGCGCGCTGCTGGTTGGCATCGTCCGCGACGAACGGGATCGTCGGCCGGTTGCCGGCGTGACCGTGATCGGCGAATGGCTCGAGTTCACCCTGCGCAAGGGACGCATCGACCGGAGGCGCCCGCGCCTGGTTACCACGACCGGCGAAAACGGCTGGTTTGCGATGTGCCACGTGCCCAGTGGCGGCACGATGGCGCTGATTGCCGCCAAGGGCGCGGATACCACGGACGTCATCGAGGTGCAGGTGCCGCGATCGGGCTTCCTGCGGCGTGAGCTCTACCTCGGCGCGTCGCGCAGCGTCGTCATCGTGGACAGCACCCCACGCACCGATACGCTCACCGCCATTCCGCGCCGCGTCCGGTTGGGTGCGGGGCGCCTGCATGGCACGGTGGTCACCGCCGAGGGCAACCGGCCGCTCCCGGGCGCGCTGGTGCGCATCTCGGACGGTCCGCAGACCCGCGCGAACGACCGCGGCGAATGGGCGTTCGTGAATGCTCCGGCCGGCACGCGCGTGCTCGAGGTTCGTGCCATCGGCTACTTCCCCGTGCAGCTGCCCGTCGACATCGTCGCGGGGGCGCCGCCGGTGGCGGTGCCGCTGCTCACGTTTCAGGCGATGCTCGACACGGTGAGGATCATCGTCTCGCGTGCCTCCGACCGCAGCAGCGGCGGCTTCGACCTGCGCCAGCGCACCAGCATGGGTCGCTTCCTCACGGAGGAGTTCATCGCGCGCCGGGCGGACCTCTGGACGTCGGACCTCCTAAGGATGGTGTCGGGCGTTCGCGTCGAAGGCACGGGGTTCGATCGGCAGATCCTCGTGCGAAGCGCCGTCGGCGACGGATACTGCTCGCCGGCGGTGTACATCGACGGCCTGTACATGTTCGATTTGTCGGCCGACGAAATCGACGGCATGACCAGCCCGCGGCACATCAAGCGCATCGAGATCTACGCGGGCGCCTTCACGCCGATCGAGTTCCAGCGGGCTCTCAGTGGATGTGGCGCGCTCGTGATCTGGACGAAGTGAGGAAACGCGTGGGCGTGCGGGATGTAAATTCACACCACGCCGCCTGCCGATCTTTCGGATGCCCATCCGCCCCGACACGTGACCCGGATTATGCCGATTACCCGCGCCGCGTTGCTCGCC
>CAYHCW010000604.1:0-1997 GCA_964355025.1 uncultured Gemmatimonas sp.
GCCTCGAGCTTGGCCCGCGCCGACTCGGGAATCCAGTCGGTCGTCCACGCCGGCGTGAACGTCGTCTTCACCGTCACGCGCGCGACGCCGCGCGCCACCAGTGCATCGTGAATGGCCTCTTCAATCACGCGCATCGCGGGGCAGCCACTGTACGTGGGCGTCACGGTGACGGTTACCGATCCATCCTCGGCGATCACGGCGTCGCGCACCACGCCGAGTTCGACCACGCTCAGCACCGGCACCTCGGGGTCCTTCACATCCTCGAGCCAGGCGAAGAGCTGGTCGCGGTCGTACACGGCCGCTACCACGCGGCTACCACGTGGCGCCCGGGTGCGACCGCGCCACAATCTGCATTTCGGCGAGCAGGTGCCCCAGGTGTTCGGTGTGCTTCCCCTCGCGTCCGCCGCGCTGCATCCACGCGGCCACCGGTGCCTGCAACGTGGCTCGTAGCAACACGTCTGCGACCTGTGCCTTCCACGAGTCTTCCAGCAGCGACACGTCGGCGGTGATTCCCGCAGCGACAAGCGACGCCTCGTCGGCCGGCTGCATGAACAGTTCGCCAGTGTACGGCCACAACGCGGTCACCGCGTCCTGCGCGCGCTGGTGGCTCTCCGCCGTGCCGTCGCCCAGGCGAATCACCCACTCGCCGGCGTGGCGCACGTGGTACCGGGCTTCCTTCAGCGACTTGGCGGCGATGCCGGCCAGGGTCTCGTCATTGGATTTCGAGAGGGCGTCCCACTGCAGCACGCTGTACACGCCATAGAAGAACTGCCGCACGATGGTCACGCCGAAGTCGCCGTTGGGCAGCTCGCAGATGAGCGCGTTGCGGTAGTCGATGGCGTCGCGGAAGTAGGCCAGCGCGTCCTGGTCGCGGCCGGCCGACTCCACGGCGCCGGCGTACGTCAGCAGATGGCTGGCCTGGCCAATCTGGTCGAGCGCGATGTTGGCCAGCGCGATGTCCTCTTCGAGGATTGGCCCGTGGCCGCACCACTCGGACGTGCGATGGCCGAGCACAAGGCGGTCGTCGGCGAGCCTCAGCAGTGCAGGGAACAGGGGCACAGGAGCCATTAGAAGACCTTCACTCCCTTGGGCACCTTGTAGAACTGGGGATGCCGGTAGGCCTTGTCGTTGGCTGGATCGAAGAAGGGCCCCATGTCCTCCGGCGTCGACGCCGTGATGGCCGTGCTGGGCACCACCCACAGGCTCACCCCTTCGTTGCGGCGGGCGTAGGCATCACGCGCGTTCTGGAGCGCATGCTCGGCGTCGGTGGCATGCACGCTGCCCGTGTGCTCGTGCGGCGCGCCATCCTTGCCCTGAGTGAAGACCTCCCACAGGGGCCAGGAGCGTTCAGGAGAGTTCATCATGCGGCCTCCGTGCTGCGTCCAGACTGTTTGTCGGCGTAGGCCAAGGCGGCCTCGCGCACCCACGCGCCATCGGCGTGCGCCTTCTGCCGCGCCGCCAGGCGCTCCCTGTTGCACGGGCCGTTCCCCTTCACCACGCGCCAGAACTCCTCCCAGTCAATCGGGCCGGTCTTCCAGTCGCCGCTCGCCTCGTCGTACACGAGGTCGGGGTCGGGCACCGTCAGGTTGATCGCCTTCACCTGCGCGATGGTCAGGTTCACGAACCGCTGGCGCAGCTCGTCGTTGCTCTTGCGCTTGATCCCCCAGCGCGTGAGTTCCTCGCTGTTGGGCGAATCCTTGTCGTGCGGGCCGAACATCATCAGCGACGGCCACCACCAGCGGTTCAGCGACTCCTGCGCCATCGCCTTTTGCGCCGGGGTGCCGGCCGAAAGTCCGGCCATGATCTCGTAGCCCTGGCGCTTGTGAAAATTCTCTTCCTTGCAGAGGCTCACCATCGCCCGCGCGTACGGGCCGTAGCTCGCCTTCGCCAGCATCGGCCGGTTCACGGTCGCGGCGCCAGCGTCCAGCCATCCCATGGCGCCGATGTCGGCCCCGCGCAGCGTGGGCCGGGTGCAGATGCTGGCGTACTTGGGCGTG
>CAYHCW010000605.1:0-1983 GCA_964355025.1 uncultured Gemmatimonas sp.
GGATGGGGCTCGGCTCGCCGGGACGTTGGGGCACCGCCTGCGCGGCCACATTGCGGCGCGGGGTGATGTCGCGCGCCGCATCGCTGGTGAGCGTCAGCCGGTTGTTCTGCGCGACGCTCGTGGTGTACGCAGTGAGCTGCGCGGCCGTGGGAATGACGATGACGTTCACGGACCCGCGGTTGGCGTGCACATAGCTGCCCAGCGCGCCAGGGTGGCCGTCGGTCTTGCCCTGACCCGAGCCGACGCCGAGCAGCGTGCCCACGGCGAGCGTGGTGCCGTCGGCGCTCACGTCGAGCGACGTCGGGTACCAGCCGGTGGGAATGAGGCCGAGCAACTTCGCGTCGGCGGCCGAGCCGGCGGTCAGGTCGTACATCGCCACGGCGTTGAGCCCGCCGAGTGCGACGAAGAGCGTGCGTCCGTCGGGCGTGAGGGCGACCGCGGTGGGCGCGAAGCCGATCTTGCGCTCGTGAAACGGCGCGATGGTGATGGTGCCGGCCCTTTTCGCGGTGCGCGTGTCGACGATCGTGACGTCGTCGGAGTTGCCGTTGGCCACGTAGAGCAGCGCGCGCGGCTGGTCCCAGGCAATGCCCGAGGCATGAAGCCCGGTCGCCACGGAGGCCGTCACCCTGCGCGTGACGAGGTCCACCTGCACCACGCTGCCGCGCTCGGCGATGCCGCGCTTGTCCACACGCACGTTCTCGATGCGCGGATCGCAGCATTGCGAGGCGGCGCGGCTGCGGCGCGTGGGTTTGGGCCCGCCAAAGACACTCACCCAGGCCGTGGCGCCGTCGTCGCTGACGACGCTCGCGACCGGGAGGACGCCCAAGGCGACCGTGCCGAGCGGCGAGCCATCGTCGGCGTCAATGATGACGAGCTGGTCGTTGGCCGGCATCGGGATGGTGAGCGGACGGTGTCCGCCTGCGTTCTTCTGGCGAGCGACGGACGGTGCACCGGCGAGGTAGTCGCCGATGGAATCGGAGTTGAATGCCAGCGCGGCTTTCGCTGGCGCTCCCGCGCTGTCGGCGCGCATCGTGTCGAGTCCAAAAGCGCGCACCTGGGCGATCACCCGCGCGCCGGGCTTCTCCTTCTCTCCGGGGAGCCGGTTGTAGGCGATGGTGGCCGGCAAGCGGCCGACACTCGACACGTACGCGCGGTTGGAGACGGCATCAAACGTGATGCCCTGCACGCCGGGGCGTCCGTCGTAGGCGCCGTGCGCGATGACGCGATTGTCGCGCCAGTTCAGGCGGTACGCGCCGCCGGGGGCGGCCACCCAGAGTTCGGCCGCGCTCGCGCCGAAGCGCACGCCGCTCACCCGGCCGCGGAATACGGACTGCACGCCGGCCGGCGTGACGCGCTGGTCGGTGGCGATGACGCCGGGGTCCGGGACGGCGCGCTGGGGGATCGGCGGCGGCGCCGCGGCGCGCACCTGGAGGGCGAGAACGAGTGTCGTCAGCATGGCGTATAGAATAGCGTGTCGCGGTGTCGCTTGTTCAGGGCGCGCGGTGAAGGCATACTCAACTGTTACCAACGGTCGACACCAGGCCCCCAACTCCCGCCGCCATGACGAAGCACGCCCTTCGCGCCCTCGCGCTGCCTGCCGCGTTCCTGCTGCTGATTCCCGCCGCCACCTCGCGCGAGGATCCGCCGTTGCGCGGCTTCACCACGGCCAGCGCGAAGATCCAGCGGGAGTGGGAAGCGAAGTTCCGGGCCATTCCGGAGCCGGCGCGCATGCGCGAGGCCATGCGCCGGCTCTCCCTGCGGCCGCATCACGTGGGGTCGGCGTACGGCAAGGACAACGCCGAGTGGCTGCGCGCGCAGTTCGAGTCGTACGGATGGCAGGCGACAATCGAGCGCTTCGACGTGCTGTTTCCCACGCCGGTCACGCGCGTGCTCGAACTCGTGGCGCCCACGAAATTCACGGCGCGCATCGACGAGCCGGTGCTGAAGGAAGATCCGACCACCAACCAGAAGAGCGAACAGCTG
>CAYHCW010000606.1:0-1979 GCA_964355025.1 uncultured Gemmatimonas sp.
CCAGCGCGGCGACGTTGTTGCTGGTGACGTAGTTCACGAACTCGAGCGCCTGCGGCCCGGTGATCTTGAACTCGCCCATGTGGCTGACGTCAAAGATCCCGCACCCCGTCCTCACCACATTGTGCTCGGCGGTGATGCCGATGGGGTACTGCACGGGCATTTCGAAGCCGGCAAAGGGCACCATTTTGGCGCCGAGTGCGACGTGGTTGGCGTAGAAGGGGGTCTTGAGCAAAGTGGCGTTTTCGGCAGACACTGGGATCGCTCGTAGCGGGCGAGTGGCCCGCGGTGTGGGTCGAGAAATAGCCGAGGGGGCCTCCCTCGCGCATTGGTGCAATATGCCGAAGTGGCAGGGGTGGGGCTAGGCGGGGGGCGCGTGCCGCGCATCGATCAACCGCCGTTCACGCGCGACCGAGGCCGCAAGGGCCTGTTCGGTCGGCAGCACCCTGACGTATTTGGCGGCGAAGATCTGCCGAGCGTCGCTCAGCACTGAATACCTGGCGATCGCCTTGTTCGGGGGCCACTGCAGCGAGCTTCACCCGCGCTTCCTTGCGGACCGACGGCTTGTTCCGGCTGGCGAGCAGACGTTCGTGGTAGAGTACGGAGATTTGTCGGTCGAGCTGGCGTGTGGACCAATGCTGGTTCGCGGCCTCGTTCATGTACCATTCGCGGGCTGTCCCGTTCTCGACCCGCATCAACAACCGATAGTGGGTCCAGCTCAATTCGCGACGCACTGCGTCGCGAATCTCGAACAGCACGTGAAACTGGCGCATGTTCCGGAGGTTGGTGGCATCAAAACCCCGCCCGAATTCGGCGGTCAGCCGCCGCGAGAGCTCGGCCAGGACCTGTTCGCCGTACGCCGCACGCTTCGCTCCACCCTGCTCGTGCTTGACGATCAGCCGCCCGACCTCCCAGTACGACTGCACCATGGCGGTGTTGACCGCACGATACGCCGACGCGCGCGCCTCATCGAGAACGGCACGGACGTCGCGATGCAGGCCGGTGATCGCGGGCGAGACTGCGTCGCGTTTCTTCACCACGGCAGGCGCTCCATGGGCCTACCGTACAACGCCGACGCGCGAGCGCTATCACCATTTCAATGCAAGTGCATTGCCAGACTGCGACTCGCTTCTGCGTCGCTCCCCTAGGGGGGGCGGCGGCTACCGCGGCTTGAGGATCACACCCTCGCTGCGACGCCCGTTCATCCGCACCACCAGCGGCGTGTCGAACTCGAGCAGCCGCACGTGTCCGTCTTCGGCAACGGCCGGTTGTTCGGCGAGCCACGCCCAGTCCACGAACCCATCGCCGAACTCGGGGTTCGTGGTGAAGTACCCCACCTGGAACGACACCAGGTTCTGGAAGAAGTGGCTCCCCTGCGACGGCGCCACGCGAAAATCGCGGAAGCCCGCCTCCACGATGACGCGTGCACCGGAGATCTCGTCCCAGCGCACCGGGATTCCCAGCCAGGGGTCGGCGGAGCCCCAGCGCCCCACGCCGATGAGCAGGTACGGCACGCCACGCTCCACCAGCGTCGCGTTCATGCGGGCAATGGCGCGCGCCGCGTCGAGCGTCTGCGACCGGTCGAACCGGTGGAAGTCCACCACCACCACGTGCCGCAGGGTGTCCACGACGCCGTCGCCCAGCACGCTCGGACTGCGGCAGACAATCGTCGCCGGGTCCACCGTGCCTATCTCCAGTTCCTCGCTCTCGCGCGCGAGCACGAGCGGCCGCAGCTGCAAGAAGCCGAACTCGTGCATCTCGTCCGGGCCCTGCGCCAGGCGCACGGCAAACTCCATTTCACAGGGGCGGTTCATCCCGCCAACGCCAATCTCCAGCAGCTCCGTCACCAGCTGCGGCAGCGGAAACAGGCCGTGCTTCAGGATCGGCGCAAAGCTCACGAGCCGCACGCCGGGGCGCGACAGTCCGTCGTACACGACGTCGTTCTCCACCGAATACGTGGAGCCGAGCGCGCGCAGCGTGCC
>CAYHCW010000607.1:0-1973 GCA_964355025.1 uncultured Gemmatimonas sp.
TGACCGATTTGACCCGGCGCGGCGCGCACGTGGTGTCGTTGAACCCCGTGCGCGAAACCCTCGAAGACTATTTCGTGCAGGTGGTGGGCGCGACCGCGCCTCGCGACACGAGGGGCGTCTGATCGTGAGGGTCATCTGGATCGTCGCTGGCGCCGTCTTCAAGGAATCGGTCCGCGACCGCGTGCCGTACACGATGGTGATCTTCGCCGTGCTGTTGATGGCCGCGTCGTACCTGATCGCCCAACTGACCGCCGGCCAGGACCTGAAGATCATCAAGGACCTCGGCTTGGTCGCGCTCTCGATCTTTGGATTGCTGATCGCCGTGTTCATCGGCATCAACCTCGTCTCGAAGGAAGTGGAGCGGAAGAGCGTGTTCGGCCTGCTCACCAAGCCGGTGAGCCGTGTGCAGTTCATCCTCGGGAAGTACGCCGGCCTGGTGATGACACTGGGCGTGAACATCGCGGTGATGACGGTGGCGTATTACCTCGTCCTCTACTACATGGACGTCGTCACCCCGCCGGGCGCGAAGCCGGCGTGGGACGCGCCGGCGCTCGACCCGCGGCTGCTGCTCGCCGTGGCGCTGATTTTCGGCGAACTGATGCTGGTGACCGCGCTGGCGCTGTTCTTCTCGACGTTCTCGTCGCCGCTGCTGGCCACGGTGCTGACGCTCGGCCTGTGGGTGGCCGGTCATTTCAACAGCGACCTCCGCAATTTCCAGAACGTGCTGGACGTGGCGTGGATCGTGTGGCTCACCAAAGCGCTGTATTACCTGTTGCCGAACCTCGCGCCGTTCGACATCAAAGCGGAGGTCGTTCACGGCATGCCGGTGGCGGCCTCGCACGTGGCGTATACGCTGCTGTACGCCGCGATCTACATCACCGCGCTAATCGTCGCGTCGATCGCCATCTTCCGGCGGCGCGACTTCAAGTGACCAGGCCATGACCGCCGTCCCGGTCCGCATCGATCCGCGCCCATCCGCCCGCCCGGCACTCGCCGTGGTGGCGGTACTGCTCCTGCTGTCCATGGGCGTGCAGGCCGTGCGCGATCGGGGCTGGGCGCCCTACGAACCGATCGCGCCGGTGATGTGGCTGCGCTCCGGTCCGCTGCTCGAGCGCCTCTCGCTCGGGTTCGACGCGCTCGTCGCCGACCTCTACTGGATTCGCGCCGTGGTGTATTACGGCGGCAAGCGCCTGACGACGGGCCGCCAGCGCAACTTCGAGCAGTTGTATCCGCTGCTCGACCTGGTGACCACGGTCGATCCACACTTCCGCGTCGCCTACCGGTTTGGCGCCATCTTCCTCACCGAGGCGTACCCGAACGGGCCGGGGCGGCCCGACCAGGCGGTGTCGCTGCTGACGCGCGGCATCCTCCGCGATAACGGGCGCTGGGAATATTTCGAGGACATCGGGTTCATCTACTACTGGTGGCTGCGCGACTACACGGCGGCGGCCGGGTGGTTCGCGAAGGCAGCGGAACAGCCGGGCGCCCCCGACTGGCTCAAGCCGCTGGCCGCCACGACGCTCGCGCAGGGCGGCGACCGCACGTCGTCCCGGTTCCTGTGGCGGCAAATCCTTGAAACCGCGGACGTGGACTGGCTGAAGACCAACGCGCAGCTTCGCCTGGCGCAACTGGACGCGATGGATCAGATCGATGAATTGAACCGGCTGTCGTGGCAATTCATCGAGTCCCAGGGCCGGCCGCCGCGCGACTGGCGCGAGTTGGCCGTCAGCGCGCGGCTGCGGGGCGTTCCGCTCGATCCTGCTGGCACGCTGTACGTGCTGGACCCGGCCACGGGCGCCATCGACCTCTCCCGGCAGTCCCCCCTGTGGCCCCTGCCGGTCGGCGGTCCAGCCCAACAGTTGGCGCCACAGTGATGGAGGCCACCACCCAGTTGCTGATCGTCGGCGGCCTCATCGGCCTGTGCATCGGCAGCTTTCTCAACGTGGTGATCTACCGGCTGCCGCTCGGGCAGT
>CAYHCW010000608.1:0-1972 GCA_964355025.1 uncultured Gemmatimonas sp.
CGAGCAGCTGGGAGCGCTCGAGCTTCATCAGGTGCGGATGCATGAGGTAGAACGGGATGGCGATGCCCGGGACATTGCCTGGTGAGAACCACTCGTCGCTGATCCACACGTGGGGGTGGATGCGCAGGTGTCGCGCGTCGAGCTCGGCGTACAGGTCGTTGACGCACCCCTCCACCCAGGTGCCCTCGATGCCGACACCGAGGTCCTTGATGCGGAGCTGGAGGAGTTCCTTGGTGGGCCAGGAAGCCCACGGGAAGTGACGGGAGCGGGAGGAAGGCATGCGCGCCGGAGAGGGTACGGCTCGCGGCGCGGAACGGCAAGTGCAGGGGGCAGGGGCACAGTGGAGTGCAGGGGATCGGAGGACGGGGGTAAGTTCCAGTGATGACGATCCCCCCGGCCGGTCCGTACGCGGCTCTCCAGCACCCGAACTTTCGCCGGTATATCGTGGGGTTGTTTGCCTTCACGATGGCCGTGCAGATCCAGGGGACGGTGGTCGGCTGGCAGATCTACGAACTGACGCACGACAAGCTGGCGCTGGGGCTGATTGGGCTGGCTGAGGCGCTGCCGTTCATCGGGTTTGCCCTGTATGCCGGGCATGTGGCCGACCGGCACGACCGACGATGGGTGACCATGGTGGCACTGGCGGTGCTGGTGTGCTGCTCGGTGGCGCTGCTGGTTCTGCCCCTGCTGCTGCCACAGAGGCCGGCGCGCGTCACGCTGCTCATCTATGCGGTGATCGTCGTGAGCGGCGTGGCTCGGAGCTTCTTGCAGCCGGCGCGGCAGGCACTGGGTCAGGAACTCGTGCCCAGGGCACTGTTCCACAACGCCGTGACCTGGCGCAGTGGGACGTGGCAACTGGCGTCGGTGCTGGGCCCGGCAATCGGCGGCATCCTGTATGCCGTGGGAGGAACGACGGCGGCCTATGCCGGCGACGTGCTGTTGGTGGTCATCGGCCTGATGGCCGTCGCTTCGGTGCGTCATCGGTCGGTGATCGACCGCGAACAGACCAGGGAAGTCGGCGAGAGCCTGAGGAGCGGGATTCGCTTTGTCTTCAGGGAACCGATCCTGCTGGGAGCACTGTCGCTCGACATGTTCTCGGTCTTCTTCGGCGGTGCGACGGCCCTGCTGCCGGTCTTCGCGGCGGAGATCCTGCGCGTGGGACCCCAGGGGCTTGGGCTGCTGCGAGCGGCACCGGCGATCGGCGCGGTGGTGATGTCGTTCGCCATCATCCACCGGGGTCCCATGGAGCACGCCGGTCGGACGCTGTTCCTGGCCGTGGCGGCGTTCGGCCTGTTTACCATCGGGTTCGGCCTGTCGACATCCTTCTGGCTGTCCGTGGCGATGCTTGTGCTCGCCGGCGCGGCCGACATGGTGAGCGTGTCGATTCGCTCCAACCTGTTGCAGACGCTCACACCTCCGCACCTCTTCGGGCGGGTCTCGGCGGTGAACAACGTCTTCGTGGGTTCTTCGAACGAGATCGGGATGTTCGAATCGGGGGTGACGGCGAAACTGTTCGGCACGGTGCCGTCGGTGGTGCTGGGCGGTGTGGCGACGCTGGTCGTGGTTGCCGTCACATTCAGCCGCAACCGGGCCCTGCGCGCACTGCGTCGCATTCACGAGCTGAAGGAATTGTAGTCCCGGACCGACGGGGCCGATGCTCCCTAGTGGAGGTTCGATGACGGCCCAGGCCCGCAATTCCGCAGCGACCAATTCACTGGAACCGGCGCCGTCCTCCGCGGCGGATCCGGCGCACGCCCTGATCATGGCGATGCTCGAGCAGACGTCGTGGGCGAACGAGTTTGACAACCGCCATCTCGAGCTGTTTGCGCGCTACATGCGCGTGATGTATGCCGACACGGGCGTGCTCATCTTTTCAGAGGGCGAACGAGACCACTTCCTGGCCATCCTGGTGGATGGGAAGGTCGACATCTCCAAGGAAGACTCGAATGGTGCGCGGCACGTGGTGGTCACG
>CAYHCW010000609.1:0-1971 GCA_964355025.1 uncultured Gemmatimonas sp.
ACGCGGTGGTGCAGCAGCGGCTCGACGCGCTCCGCACCGCGGCGCGCGGCCCGGACAACCTGGTGCCGTTCATCCTCGACTGCGCGCGCGCCTATGCGACGCTGTATGAAATCCGCGCGGCGATGGAGGATGTGTTCGGGGCGTACCGGGAGCCGGTCTTCTTCTGAGAGTACGACAGAGTACGACAGAGAACTACAGAGAACTACAGAGAACTGAACTGCTCACTGGGCGGCGATGACAACCACGGACCACCAACCACCAACCGCCAACTCCAACTGGTGGCGCACCTACTTCGACACCGGGTACCTGCGCGAGTACGAGCCCTTCTTCGAGCTCGTGGACGATCGCAGGCAGGTGGCGCGGCTGCTCGAGGTGCTCGCCCTGCCGGTCGGTGCGCGGGTACTTGACTGCGCCTGCGGCCAGGGGCGACACGCGCACCTGCTGGCCGAGTCCGGCCTGGACGTCGATGGCGTCGACTTCTCGGCGCCGTTGCTGGCGAAGGCGCGTGCGCGCGGCACCGGCCGCACGCTGCGCTACCGGCGTGCCGACATGCGCCGGCTCCCGGCCGGCTGGACCGGGCGATTTGATGCCGTCCTCAACCTGTTCACCAGCTTCGGCTTCTTTGCGGACCCGCGCGATGATGCGCGCGTGATCGGCGAGTTCGCGCGCGTGCTCAAACCGGGCGGCCTGGTGCTCTGGCACGGCGGCGACCGTGACGGCGTGATGGCCAAGTTCCTGCCGCGCGACTGGTGGACCACCGCCGACGGCACCCTCGTGGCCCAGGAACGGAGCTTCGATCCGCTCTCCGGCTTCATGACCGTCGCCTCGAGCTGGCGCGGGCCGCAGGTGCACGAGGACCGCACGCACAAGATCCGGCTCTACACGCCCACGCAGATGGCCGACCTCATGCGTGGCGCGGGACTGATCGTCGAGCAGGCGTTCGACAGCTTCAGCGCGAAGCCGCTGAGCCGCCGCACCAGTGAAATGCTCCTGCTCGCCCGCAAGGACGGCTGAGCGCGCGCCGGGCGCGCGCAGTCATCCGGCGCGTCGTTCGCTCACCCTACGGCGCCCGCACGGCGGCCGTGGCGCGGAGCACGCGCCCGTCGCCAAGCGTGAGTACGAGCGGCACCGAATCGCCGCCAACGAGCGTGCGCCGCAGCCCAGTCAGCATCAGGTGCTTGGCGCCTTCGGCGAGGACCAGTGAGTCTCCGGCGGCAATGGTCTGCGCCGAGTCGAGCGGCATCATGTGCACCATCCCGCTCATCTGCATGGTCTCGTGCAGCGTCACCGATTCGGCTGCCGCGGACGATGCGGAAACCAGCGTCACCGACTGCGCCTCGTGGTTCAGGACCGTCAGGTACACGGCCGTCACGGTCGCCGAATCGGCAGCGCGCGCCCAAGCGGCGCGTACCTCGATGGGCAATGCGGAGTCGCGCCGGGCGCAGGCTGACAGCGCCACGGCGCACAGGATCAACGTTTTCATGTCCATACTACGCCCTTCCCCCCACGCGGGTCACACCCAGCGTACTGCAGTTTACGGCGCCGGTTCGGTGCGACCGGCAAGCACGCCCTTCATCCCGTCAAAGAGATCCATCGGGATCGGGATGACGGTGCTGTTGCCTGACCCGGCCATTTCCACCAGCGTCTGCAGGTACCGGAGTTGCAAAGCGGGCGGCTCGTTGCGGATGATCCGCGCGGCCTTGCCCAGCGTCTCGGCGGCGAGGAACTCGCCGTCGGCGCGGATGACCTTCGCCCGCTTCTCGCGCTCGGCCTCGGCCTGCGCCGCCATCGAGCGCTGCATGGCCTCCGGCAGCAGCACGTCCTTCACCTCGACCACCGACACCTTCACGCCCCACGGCTCGGTATGCTCGTCGATGATGTGCGCCAGCTTGGTGTTGATCTTGTCGCGCTGGGCCAGCAGTTCGTCGAGTTCCGACTGGCCGAGCACGCTCCGCAGGGTCGTCAGCGCGA
>CAYHCW010000610.1:0-1966 GCA_964355025.1 uncultured Gemmatimonas sp.
GGCCTTCGTATGAGAGTTGCCTCGCGCGCCGTCATTGGAACTCTACGTCCTACCGAACGGCGGCGGGCACATCGATTGTCGAACAAGTGGAGCTGAGGGGGATCGAACCCCTGACCTCTGCAGTGCGAGTGCAGCGCTCTCCCAGCTGAGCTACAGCCCCGAAGTCAGGGAGGCGACGCTGGTCGAACACAACCCGTCGCACCGGGGTCCCAAAAAGAACCGGCCCCACCCAGAGGCGGGGCCCCACAGACAAGGTGTAAACTAGTCAGGTATTGGGGGAAGTCAAGTTCGGGCCGTCGAGTCTCCTGCGTAGGGCACCTGTACGCTTTACGCTGTACGTTCTACGCCGTCCGTGGAGGGACGGGTCGCGCGAGGGCATCGTGACCGCGGCCAGAACCACCACCAGAACCCCATCAGACCCTCAGTGCCCCACCGACTGACCTCCTCCTTCGTTCGCGATCAGCTCGCGCTCCGCGCCACGTCGGCGAACTCCTGTCCCACGCGCGCGACCGGGGAGTTCGTGCTGTACTGGATGCAGTCGACGCACCGCTTCGAGGACAACTGGGCGCTGCGGTTCGCGACCATCGAAGCCGATCGGCTGGGCCTGCCGCTCATCATCCATCAGGGGCTCGACCCGACGTACGAACATGCGAACGACCGCATCCACTCGTTCGTCCTGCACAACGCGCGCGAGCTGCAGCAGCGCGCGGACCGCAAGGGGCTGCACTACCAGTTCGTGCTGCGGCGGCGGCGCGACGACGACCGGCGCGTGGTGGACCGCCTGGCCGCGCGCGCCGCGCTGGTGGTCACCGACGCGTTCCCCACAGCCGGCATCGCCGAGCGCACCGCACGCCTCGCCACGCGCCTCGATTGCCGGCTGGTGACGGTGGAGTCGCATGCCATCGTCCCGTCGGCGCTGTTCACCAAGGAGGAGTACGCGGCGCGCACGCTGCGGCCCAAGGTGATGGCGCATCTGGAGCATGCGCTTGCGCCGGTGACCGACGCTCCGCCGCGGGTCGCCGTGCCCGATGCCCTGTGGGGCTCGCTGGAGGTCGACCGGCTGGACCTGTCGGGCGACATCGCCGCGGAGATTGCGCGTTGCGAGATTGACCACTCGGTACCACCCGCGCCGCTGCCGAGTGGCCGTCGGGCCGGGCTCGCGCGGCTGCGCCGCTTCTGCGGCCACGCGCTGCCGCAGTACGACGACCGGCGGAGCGAGCCGGCCGACCTCGAGGGCTCCTCGCGATTGTCGCCCTACCTTCACTTCGGCCAGGTGAGCGCCGCCGAGGTGGCGCGCGCGGCCATCGCCGCCGTGGGACGCCCCGCTGCCGACAAGTTCCTCGATGAGCTGGTCACGTGGCGCGAGCTGGCACTGAACTTCTGCCTGCGCAACCCGCGCTACCGGCAGCTGCGCGCGCTCCCCAATTGGGTGCAGCTCAACATGGAGAAGCACGTCAATGACCCGCGCGAAGCGGTGTACTCGCGCGCGCAGCTCGAGCGCGCCGAGACGCACCAGCCGCTGTGGAACGCGGCGCAGCGCGAGTTGCTGGCCACCGGCGTGATCCACAACGTGATGCGGATGTACTGGGGCAAGTCGGTGCTCACGTGGACGGCGAAGTACGGTGATGCGTTGCGCCACCTGGTTCACCTGAATGACAAGTGGGCGCTCGACGGGCGCGACCCGTCGAGCTACGCCGGCATCCAGTGGTGCTTCGGGAAGTTCGACCGGCCGTGGGGCGAGCGGCCGGTGTGGGGGACGATACGGTCGATGTCACTGGAGAGGGCACGGAAGAAGTTCGACGCGGAGGCATACGAGCGGCGGTGGTCCTCCAGCGTACAGCAGCTGTGAGCTGTACGCCGTACGCTGTACGCCGTCCGTAGACGGGACTCACGCGCGGAGGCATCTTCCGTCACCTAGCACCTAGCACCTAGCACCTAGCACCTAGCACCTAGCACCTAGCACCTA
>CAYHCW010000611.1:0-1955 GCA_964355025.1 uncultured Gemmatimonas sp.
TGGCGCTGGCGCGGGCGCGGGTGGACGAACCCGTGCTGATCATCTTCGTGGACACGATCTTCGACGCCGACCTTGAGGTCATCAAGACGAGCACCGACGACGGGATCATCTGGACCAAGGAAGTGGAGGATTACCAGCGCTTCGGCGTGGTGGTGACCGACGACCGCGGCCACATGACGAAGATCGTCGAGAAGCCCAAGACGCCCATCTCCAAGCGGGCGAACATCGGGCTCTACTATATAAGGAACTGGAAACTGCTGTTCGAGGGCATCGACCACGTGCTCACGCAACCGCAGAACCAGGGGGAGTTCTACCTCACCGACGCCTTCCAGTACATGATCGACCACGGGGCGAAGCTGAAGGTGATCGACGTGGAGGGCTGGTACGACGCGGGGAAGATCGACACCCTGCTCGACACCAATCGCGTGATGCTCGAGAAGGGGCTGGCGCGGCAGCCGCGCGGGCTCGAGGACTGCACGATCATCGACCCGGTGTACATCGAGGATGGCGTGGTGCTCACCGGGTCGACGGTGGGGCCGAACGTCTCGATTGGTGCAGGGTCGCACCTGCTGAGCTGCACAGTGCGGCACACGATCATCGGGTCGCAGAGCAAGCTGGCGCGCTGCACGCTGGCCAACTCGCTGGTGGGGGACCGCGTGGTGCTGGAGGGGGTCAAGGGCGAGGTGACGGTGGGGGACGATGGGGAAGTACGGAATCGGGCGTGAGATCCGGGCAAGCGTACGGCAGCTGTACGCTCTACGCTGTACGTGTTACGCTTTACGACACAACAACACCAACTCTCAGGCGGATGGTCAGATGATCGGGACGACGCGTTTCCTCGGGTTTGCCGTGGCCCTCACGCTGGTGACGGCGGCAGCCGGCGCGCAGCAGCACGACATGAGCAAGATGGGGAAGGACACGGCGAAGAAGGCGCCGATGAGTGGGATGAAGCACGACATGACGGGCATGACCGACTCGGCGATGAAGGCGATGATGAAGGGGATGAAGCCGTCGGACGAGCCGAAGAGCGGATGGAAGGAGCTCGACCACTTTCACGCCCTGATGCAGGGCACCTGGCACGGCGCGATGGACAACGACCTGCGGCTGGCGAAGGCGATGACCGCCGACGTGGTGAATGGGGCCGTGGCGTGGGAGGCGAGCAAGGGGCCGGCCAAGTGCGACAACGCAGCGGCGCGCAAGGAACTGCCGGGCGTGACCGCCGCGGCCCGGGCCTACGCCAGCGTCGTGGCGAAGGACGGCAGCGACGCCGATGTGAAGGCCTCGCTGAAGAAGGTGCACGACACGTTCGAGAAGGTGGCGATGAAGTGCACGAAGGATGACACGAAGCACTAGTCAAACTGCAACGGCAGCTGTGGGCTGTACGCTCTACGCCGTACGCTATACGAGACTCGTACAGCTTACGGCGTAGAGCGTAGAGCCCACAGCTTCTTTTCGCCTTGTCGGACGTCTCGCGCCCGGTGCCCCCCGCCGGTAGCTTTTGGCGGTCTTCTGATGCGAGATTCGCCATGCCCAATTCGCCCGATGATCGCGCGGGGCTGACCCGCCGCGACCTGCTGAAATCCGCGGCCCTTGCCGGCGCCGCCCTGGGCTCGTCCGGCGTCTTTTCCCCGGCGCACGCCGAGTCGGTGACGGCCGCCGCGCAGCCCGACCTGGCGCCGGTGGCGCCATCGGCGCGGGCTACCATGAAGGGCGTGCCCTTCGCGCGGCACGACGTGGTGCGCATCGCCATCGTCGGCACGGGACTGCGCGGCCGCTCGGTGCTGCACGAGTTCCTCGGTTGCCCCGGCGTGCGCATCACGGCGCTGTGCGACAACGTGCCGGACAAGGCGCAGAAGGCGGCGAAGATGGTGACCGATGCCGGCCAGCCAATGCCGGCGGTCTTCACCGATGGCGACCACGGCTTCGAGCAGCTGGTGAAGCGCGACGACATCGAC
>CAYHCW010000612.1:0-1946 GCA_964355025.1 uncultured Gemmatimonas sp.
GGGCGTATTCGCCGACCCGAGGGACTGCGCCACATCGCGCCGGGCGAGTTCGGCGAAGGCGGCCAGCACGATGTCGCTGCCCTTGAGGCGCTCGAAGCGGCCGACGTGGACGATGCGGCGACCGCCGTCGGAACGCCACGGCGGCGTCGGCGGCGCCGGCGGGCCGGGGTTGGGCAGCACGACCGCATGCGGCAGCGGCGCGCCGTAGTGCTGTTCGACGGCGGCGAGCAGCGCGCGCGTCGGCGCGATGACGGCGGCGGCGCGCTGCATGCCGCGCCACTCGTTGGCGACGCGACGCGCGAAGCTGGCTTCGCCGCCAGCGCCGCTCGCTGCGCCGGTCAGGAACCAAGGTCCGTGGAGGCGCACGACCACCGGCGCCACGGCGCGCGTGGCCAGCAGCGCCGGGATGCCGAACGACTCCTCGATCTCGATGGCGGTGAACGGCGCACGGCGGGCGAGCGCGCGCGCCGCCTCGGCGATGCCGTCCGCGACGACCGTGTCGAGCCCGCGGCCGCCCGGCAGCCGGGCGAGCACCGCCGAACGCAGGCGCAGCAACCACGGCAGCGTGCGGCCGCGCGCGTGCGCCGCGACGTCGGGGTCGCCGCCGCCGTCGTAGGTCCAGGCGATCGCCGCGCTGGCGACGCCGAGTCCGGTGAGCCCGCGCCGCATCGCCTCGACGTACGTCGCGATGCCGCTCTGCGTGCGGCTGGCCGGCCAGGCGGGCGTGACGAAGGCGATGCGCAAGGGCGGGCTCATGCGGCGGGCGCGCGGGCCATCGTGCCATGCGCTGGCGCAGCCGTCACGCGCGACCTTCGGCGACGACGAACGCCGTCGCGACGTCGTCCGTGTGCGTGAGGCTGACGTGCCAGCGGACGACGCCGAGCGCCGTGGCGCGCGCGGCGGCGGCGCCCGCGAGCCGCATGCCGACGGCGCCGTCGTCGCGGCGGGTCACCTCGATGTCGCGGAAGCCGACTCCCGCCGACCATCCGGTGCCCAGGCACTTCATCGCCGCTTCCTTGGCGGCGAAGCGCGCCGCCAGCGATTCCGCCGGGCGCGCGCGGCTGCGGCAGTACCGCGCTTCCTCGTCGGTGCACAGCGCGATGCCCTCCGTGGGGCCAGAGTACTCCTGGCAAACCGGATCGCCGCACGTGAAGAACCACTGGGGATCGGGCTCGGGCGCGCTCAGGATGCAGCGCTCGGCTGCGAGCGCGAACGGGAGAGCCAGGAGGAGAAGGAGGGGGGAGCGTGCGGTCATGATCGCCTCGTTGCTGGTGCTCGTTGTAAGCACCGACGACCTGCGCGGCGCCTAATGGCTCAGGTTGTACTCCGACCACGCCAGCAGGAAATCCCGCCGCTCGTAGAACCCCTGCCGAGTCACCGCCACTGCGGCGTCGTGCTCCGCCATCGTGTAGTATTTGTTCGGGTCCGCTTCCAGCCAGGGGCGAATCTGCTCGTCCCACGCGAGGACCTCTTCGTCCATGGTCTCGGCCGGGAACTTCGCCGCGAAGTCAGCGATCTCCTGGATGAACTGGCGCTCGTAGTCCGGCTCAGAGAGCACGCTGGCTTCGTGAGGAACGGACGACCAGTAGATGCTGAAGGGGTCGTAGGTCGGGGCAGCGTAATACCCAAAGGTCGCGTCAAGATCCCAAGCCAGGTACATCAACCCCTTCTCGGGGTGATCGAAGATGAAGTAGTTGTGCCCGGAAATCCAGTAGCCGTCCCAATCGGGCATCGTGGCTTCGGAGGCCCACTCCTTCACCCACTGAGCCGGATCGCCGAATTGGGAGATATCCTCAAAGGCGTAGCTGGACCAGAACTGCTGGATGCGGCTGGTGTCCGCCCCCTCATTATTCTTCAGTTCGTAGCCGTACTTATACAGATTCCCGTCCGCGTTCTCGTCGCCAAAGTTGCGCTCGAGGTACTCGCGATCGGGCAGGCTCGACTCG
>CAYHCW010000613.1:0-1941 GCA_964355025.1 uncultured Gemmatimonas sp.
GTGCTGGTGGTGAATCCGGGTGCAGCGGGGGCGCGGCGGTTTGATCTGGCGCCGAGTGTGGTGCGGCTCACCATCATGGACGGGTGCGCTGCGGTTGAGCTGGTTGAACTGAAGGGCTGAGGGGCTGACGTGCGCTTCGCGCGCGCGTACGGCTCGTGGCTCCCAGCGGTTGCTCAGGTCATGGACAATTGCCTCTTGGAGGGTACCGAAATGAACCGTCGAGCGCTCAAGGACGAAGTCTTCCTTCGCATGGCCACCGAACTGAGCCGGCTGGGGACCTGCTGTCGCCTCCAGGTCGGTTCGGTGCTCCTGCGTCCGGACGGCGGCGTCGCTTCCGCCGGATTCAACGGCGCGCTCCCTGGGATGCCGCACTGCACGCCGGAGACGTGCCAGCCAGGGCAGCGGTGCCTGCACACGAGCCACGCCGAGGAGAACGCGCTCGGCTTTTGCGACGGACACATCGCTGCCGCCTACGTGACACACGAACCGTGCCTGGCATGTACGCGCGCGCTTGTCCGACGCGGTGTGCGCCGGGTCGTCTTTCAGCACCCGTACATCAGCATCGCGCCACTGGAAGCCGAGGAGCGCGCCTCCATCCTGAAGCACTACGCCGTCGAGTGGGAGCAGTTGCACCTGGCGTGACCCCTCCTGGTCGGGCCAATGCGGGGCGTACTGCGGAGGGCACCCATTCGGGTGCCCTCTCGTCTTGCCCGCCGCGCCGCCGATCGCAATGAAACGGTGATGGAAGCGTCGCAGGAAGTGGCATATAGCCGCATGCCATCGTCCCATCGACATCGCCCGCCCGCGCGCTACGCAGCTTGCGTACCTACGCACAGTGCGTATAGATTCCGTGCACGCGATCTTCGTTGAACTGCCCGCCTTTGGGCGGCATCGCGACTCGTACCTCGACGATGCCGCGTTCGTTGCGCTTCAGCGGGAGCTGATGAAGCACCCGACCGCTGGCGATCTGATCGAGGGCGCGGGCGGGCTTCGAAAGCTGCGGTTTCGCGACGCCCGGCGCGGCAAGGGCAAGCGCAGTGGACTTCGCGTGCTCTACTACTGGTGGGATGCTGGGCAGCAGTTCTGGCTATTCACGATCTACGACAAGAACGAGGCCGACGATCTGACGCCGGCCGAACGGGGGCGAGTGAAGGCAATGATCAAGGTGGAGCTGAAGGCTCGGAGGGCACGGTGAAGGGACTTCGCCGAGCCAACGCGACGGGGAAGCGCAGCCTCCTCGCGGAAGTCACCGAGGGCATGACAGCGCTGGCCGACACCCGTCTTGGCAAGCGGACGCTCAAAACGCACACCGTTGAGTTCAAGCCTGCTCCGGTGATGACGCCCAGGGAGCTGAAACGAATCCGGTCGGGCCTGAAGATCTCGAGAGCGATCTTCGCAGCCTTCCTGCGCACCAACGTCAGAACTCTCGAGAACTGGGAACAGGGGCGCGCCAAGCCCAACGCCCAGGCAGCGCTGCTGATCAGTCTCGTCAGGCGCTTTCCGGATACCGTGGAGCGGCTGGCCATCATCTAAGGGAACGCGGTCAGCACGACCAGCCCGCTGCCGAACGCCCCGGACGACGATGCAGTTCGTCTCGTCGGGTCTACAGGACCATGAGGTCGCCAACTGCGGAGTCCGCCCGCGGCGGGAGGAGCGGCGGGTCCTCGTCGAAGATCGAGCGCAAGCGCAACGAGACGTCGATGGCGGCGAGCAGTTCCTCGAGCTCGACGGTCGCCTTCCTCAATGCTGAGCGGTACGACGCGCGCGAACCCGCGAGCGCGAGTGCGCCGGTCGCGAGCGCCATGATGGCGACGGGCGCCGCGATCAACGCCCCGGCGAGCGCCATCGCCTTCACGCCGATCAGTGCTCCCAATGCGCCCGAGACCGCGGTGGCGCCACCCGAGAGGAGGCCGTACGCCCAGACATTGACACCGTGCCCGG
>CAYHCW010000614.1:0-1941 GCA_964355025.1 uncultured Gemmatimonas sp.
GGACGGTTGATCCCTATGGCCTGCTGTTCATCTCGGGCATCTGGTACCTGCTGGCGCACGACGAGACGGCCGGTGCGCTGCGCCACTTCCGGGTGAGCCGCATCAGCAGTCCGCGCGTGAACACGGCCCGGGCGCAGTCACCCGACTTCGAGGTGCCGGCGGACTTCGACCTCTGGGCGCACGCCGAGTCGCGCCGGGCGTGGGAGCTGGGCGACGGCGACGCGACCACGGTGACGGTGTGCTTTGACGATTCCAGCGCGTACGCCGCGGCGGGCGCCGAGATGGGAGAACCGGCGGACAACGGCTGCCGGCAGTTCGTGGTGCGCCGCCCCGATGCCTTCGTGCGTTGGCTGCTCTCGTTCGGCGGCGCGGCGCGTCCGGTGGCGCCGCGCTCGATGGTGTCGGCCTGGCGCGACCTCGCCGTCCAGACCGCCGCCCTTTACGCGGAGCCGTTGTGACCACGCGCTCGGTTGATGACGCCGCGGCGCAGCTGCGCCGCCTGCTGCTCGCACTGCCCGCGCTCGCTGATGGCGAACCGCATCCCATGGTGAAGGTCGCACAGATTGCCGGCGTGAGCGAGGAAGATGTGGCGCGCGACCTGCGCACGCTGGTGACGCGGTACGACAATGATCCGGGCGGCTTCATCGAAGGCGTGCAGCTGGCCTTCGGCAGCGACACGGTGCGCCTGCGCTCGAAGCTCTTTCGCCGGCCGATGGGGCTCACGCCTGCCGAACTCTCCGCGCTCGAGCTGGGACTGAGCGCGCTCGAGAAGGAGCTGCCGCCGCACGAAGCCAGGGTGGCGAGGGATGCGCGCCGGCGCATTGCACGGGCCGCACCGGGCGTGGCGTCGAGCAGGCCGCGCCGTCCGGCGCACGCGGCCACCCCGACGGTTGCCGACGCCGACGGCCTGCACCTGAGCCAGTTGCGCGAGGCGATTGAGGCGGGAACGAAAGCGAAGATCGTCTATCGTTCGGGCGCATCATCCGCCGGCGGCGAGCGCCGGGTGCATCCCTATGGCCTGGTGCACGACAAGCGCTGGTACCTGGTGGCGTTCTGCGACAAGGCGAGCACGCTCCGCATCTTCCGGCTCGACCGCATCCTGTCGGTGACGGTGCTCGCCGAGGCAGCCACCGTGCCCGATGGCGTGGCCATCGAGGAGACGCTGCATCACCACAAGGCCCTGGTCACCCACGCCGAGGAGCATTTGCGCGTGAGCTACAGCCCGCGCATTGCCCGGTGGATCAGCGAGCATGAGGAGGTGGAGGAGCAGGCGGATGGCAGCGTGGTGGTGAACCACCCGCTGCTCGATGACGAATGGGCCGTGCGGCACGTGCTGCAGTATGGGCCCAACGCGGAAGTGCTGGCGCCACAGCGGGTGCGGGACCTGGTGCGCGCGCGGCTCTCGGCGCTGCTCGCTACGCCGTAGGGCGGAACGCGCGGAGCGCCTTCACCAGCGCCGTCACGTCGATGTCCGTTGTCACCTCGGCGCTTGCCCCCGCAGGGACAGTGAACAGCGTAAACGTCACGTCGCCGGCCCCGCCGATGGCCCGCACGGCATCGGCGTACACGGCCGCCTGCACGGCATAACGCCCGGCGAGCTGCGCTGCCGCAGTGCCCGTGGTCTTCACGTCGAGCAGCCGTGCCCTGGCTCCCTCGCGTACGGCGAGGTCCATCGCACCATTGATTGCCGTGCCGTCGGGGAGCACGCGCGTGAACGACAACTCGCGGCGCGCCGTCGGCGCCCCGGCGAGGGATTGCCACACCGGCGACGTCGTGGCGGCCTCCACGCGCTCACGCACCCGCGCGCGATAGGCGGCACCGGCCGCTGACGCGGCCACCGGCGCGTCCTCGTCGCGCACGGCAATGGCGTCCTCGATGAGCGCCGCCAGGTCGGCGCCGTCATCGTCGTACCGCTCGAGCACGTCGTGCACAATCAACCCG
>CAYHCW010000615.1:0-1940 GCA_964355025.1 uncultured Gemmatimonas sp.
TCGAGTTGCCTGGCGCGGGTTCGGCGACTCGAGGCTTCAGGCGCTCTTCTGGGCTTCCACGCCGAGGTCGACCCACGCGTGTACGGGGTGACACTCGAGGCGCTGATCGCCATTCGGCTGGAGAAGCACGCGCGCGCGGCGATTGCGGCATTCGAGCGGCACATCGGGACGCTGGCCGAGGTGCGCGGCGCGTTTCACGTGGCCGGCGCCAACGACTACCTGGTGCACGTGGCGGTGCGGGACGCCGAGCACCTGCGCGAGTTCGCGCTGGCGGCGTTCGCCACGCGGCCGGAGGTGGCGCACATGGAGACGTCGCTGATTTTTTCGCACCAGCGAAATGTGCGGTTTGGGACGACGACGGATTTGCGTGGGGGCAAGTGACGGCCACTGCTACCACGAAGGTCGAAGGGCGCGAAGGGGCACGAAGGACCAACATTCACTGGGGGGCGCGGCAGACAGCCCTGTCCGCCGCGCCCCCATCATCCGCATTCCTTCGTGAACCTTCGCGCCCTTCCACCTTCGTGGTAATCAGTGAGACCTCGCCCCGCTACAATGCCCTGAACTGCGCAATCGCCGCGCGCGTGAACTCGCTGAGCACCAACTCCCCGCTCATCGCGGCGCGATGTTCGAGCAGGTCGGCCCACTGCTCCGTGCCCTCCCAGAGCACCCGCTTGATGCCGCGCGTGGCTTCGGGATTCGCTTCGGCGAGCGACTTCGCGCGTGCGGCGACCGCCGCGTCGAGTGCTGTGGCATCGGCGACGACCTGCGCGTACAGTCCGTGGCGCTCGGCCCACGCCGCGTCGCGCCAGTCGGCGTCGAGCGCCATCGCACCGTAGGGTCCCCGGCCGATCTTGAACTCGATCACCGGCCCCACGACGAACGGTCCGATGCCGATGGCCAGTTCGCTCAACTTGAGCGAAGCCTTCGCCACGGCGATGCAGTAGTCCGAGGCCGCCACGACGCCAACGCCGCCGCCGACCACCTTGCCCTGCACGGCGGTGATCACCGGCACCGGGGCGCCGGTCATCGCGAGGATCACGCGGGCAAAGCCGAGAAAGAAGTCCTTGCCGGCGGCCGCGTCGGTAATCGCGGCGAGTTCGTCGAACGACGCGCCGGCGCAGAACGCCCCCTGCCCTTCGCTGCGCAGCACGATGACGCGCACGTCGTCGCGCTGCGCGGTGGACTCGATGGTCGCCGCCAGTGAGCGCAACAGGAGCCCCGGCAGCGCGTTGCTCTTGGGGTGTCCGAACCGGATGGTGGCCACGCCCGATTCGACGTGCAGGTCGACGGAGCCGTCGTCCGTGGAGTTGGAGTGTGTCATCATGGCTGGGCGGAGCGCGATACCGAAAGGAGGGCTCGGGCGGTAACTTCCTCGCGTACCCCCCTAAGATACCGCGTCGGTGCCACGCGCGAATTGGTGCGGGCGTCCGACCCCGTTTTCGAGGAGAGCTCCAGGATGATGCAGCCCCCCGCCGCCGCTGAGGATCCAGCGCGACTCGCCGAGTTCGTGGCCCGCATCGCGCGCGACGAGTCGATCGAGCCCAAGGACTGGATGCCCGAGCGGTATCGCAAGCAGCTTATCCGGATGATGGCGCAGCACGCCCACTCCGAAGTGGTGGGCATGCTGCCCGAGGGCAACTGGATCACGCGCGCCCCATCGCTGCGCCGCAAGATGATCCTCATTGCCAAGGTGCAGGACGAGGGGGGCCACGGCCTCTACATCTACTGCGGCACCGAGACGCTCGGCGTCGACCGGCACGACCTCGTGCAGGACCTGCTGGACGGCAAGGCCAAGTACTCCAGCATCTTCAACTATCCCACGCTGAGCTGGGCCGACATCGGCACCATTGGATGGCTGGTCGATGGCGCGGCGATCGTGAACCAGACGATGCTGGCGAAGGCGAGCTACGGCCCGTACGCGCGGGCGATGGTGAGCCTCT
>CAYHCW010000616.1:0-1936 GCA_964355025.1 uncultured Gemmatimonas sp.
ATGCGCCGCAAGCAGCGCACCGACTTCGCCGAGGCGCAGGGCATCGCCCGCCTCATCGGGCGCCGCCCCGACGCCGAAGCCGTCTTTCGCGAGGCGGGGCGTTTTTTCGCGCGCCAGGTGTATCTCACCATCTCGCCACTGACGCGCCGCGCGCTCCGGTCGCTGCCGGCGCTCTTCACGCGCCCCATGGCACTGCGGCACGTACGCCGCATTGCCCAGCGCTACGCACGCGGGTCGGTGCGCCGCGTCGGCGGCACCATCATGCTTGAAGTCGGGGAGTCGGTGACCCGCGACGCCACGCCCAAGCTCGGCGGCTGCGCCTTCTATGAGTCGGCGCTGCGCGAGCTCATTCAACTCATGGTTGGCGGAGTGGGCGCCGTCGACCACGTCCGCTGCGCGTCCCGCGGCGAAGGCAGCTGCGAGTGGCGCGCCGAATGGCGCCCCGTGCGCGGCAAGGGATGATCACATGCTGACCCCGGTCTCGATCGTGCCACTGCAGGCCGCCCTGAAGGCTGCGGGCGTTGACGGCTGGTTGCTGTACGACTTTCGCGGCATCAATGCCATTGCCAAGGGCTTCGTCGGCGTCGAGGGCTTTGTCTCGCGCCGCTGGTTCGTGTGGGTGCCGGTCTCGGGCACGCCGACGGTCGTCACGCACGTCATCGAGCAGGCGCCGTGGCACGCCTGGCCTGCCGCCTGGGAGAACATCAGGTACAGCGCCTGGTCGGAGTTCGAATCGGCCGTCGCGGGCCTCGTGAAGGGGCGACGCATTGCCATGGAGTACTCGCCGGGCGATGCCGTGCCGTACGTGGACCTCGTGCCCGCGGGCGTTCTGGAGATGGTGCGCGCCGCCGGCGCCACGGTGGTGTCGTCGGGTGACCTGGTGACGCAGTTCCTCGCCGTGTGGAACGACGCCGAACGCGCCACGCACCGGGTGGCGGCGGAGCAGCTGAAGGACATCGCGTATGCGGCGTTTACGCGCGCGGGCACGGCGGCGCGCGCCGGCGCCCCGATTACCGAGTACGCGCTGACCGAGTGGATCCGCGGCGAGTTCGCCCGGCTGGGTCTCTGGACCGATCACGGGCCCAATGTGTCGGCCACCGAGAACGCCGCCAACCCGCACTACGATCCCTCGCCCGACCAGCCGCGCTACCTCAAGGTTGGCGACATCATCCTCATCGACCTCTGGGCCAAGGCGCCTGACGGGATGTGGGCCGACCAGACGTACATGGCCAGCATCGGCGCACCGAGCGCACGTGCGGTGGAGGTGTGGAACGCCGTGCGCGACGCGCGCGACGCGGCCATTGTGCTGTTGCGCAAGCGGCTCGCCTCGGGCGCGCCGGTGCGTGGCGGCGAGGCCGATGACGCCGCCCGTGCCGTGATCGTGGCACGCGGCTTCGGGCAGTACTTCACGCATCGCACGGGCCACAGCATTGACGCCAGCGGGTTGCACGGCTCCGGCGCGCACCTCGACAACCTCGAGACGCGCGAGGAGCGCGTGCTGCAGCCGGGTGTCGGGTTTTCCATCGAACCGGGCATCTACATTGCGGGCGAGATCGGCATGCGCACCGAGGTGAACGCCTTCCTCGACGGGCGTACCCTGGTGGTGACGCCGGCGGAAATGCAGCAGGAGATTTTCGTGGTGTGACGTGGGTCCGCGCTTCGGCATCGGAGCATCGGCGGACTCGTACTGCGGAACACATGATTTCGCGGATTTCGCGGATGGTCACGGATTGCATCAGGTGACCTTCCTTGGGGTATCCGCGATCATCCGCGAAATCCGTGTGATCGGGAGTTCCGCAGTAAGACCATCCAGGTAGCCCGCGCGTCGTCCCTCACCAGGTCCCCGCATGCCGCTGCGCCGCGAACTCGGGCTCTTCTCCGCCGCGCTGATCGTCGTGGGCGGCATCATTGGCTCGGGGATCTTCTTCACCCCGGC
>CAYHCW010000617.1:0-1934 GCA_964355025.1 uncultured Gemmatimonas sp.
GCGGCGGCGGTGCCGGCCACCGCAAGGGCAACAGCCCGTCGCGTGGGCCGAATTCCTGACCTGCTGAAGCTTCCGTCGGGCTGGCGCACGCGTTTTGCGCCCGCCCCGACGGGGCCGCTGCACCTCGGGCATGTCGTCAACGCGATTTTCGTGTGGGGCGTGGCCCGTGCCAACGACGGACGCGTGGTGCTGCGCATCGAAGACCACGACCGTTCGCGCTGCCGTCCGGACTACGAACGGGCACTGCTCGACGATCTCGACTGGCTGGGCTTCGTGCCCGACGAAGGAACGACCGCCGAGTTGCGCGCCGGCGCGAGTGCGCTGCGGCAGAGCGACAACGAGTGGCGCTATGCCGCCGCCATCACGGCGCTCGAGCTGCGCGGCCTGGTGTATCCGTGCCGCTGTTCGCGCAGCGACATCGCACAGCTCGTTCCGGATGTTCCCAACGAAGAGATGCGCTACCCCGGCACCTGTCGCGATGCGTCGGTGCCGAGCGACGCGTCGCGGCAACGGCGCGTGAAACTCGACGGCCCGCGCGAGCGGTTCTTCGACCTGCGGCTTGGCCCACAGGAGCAGCTTCCCAGTGCGCAGTGCGGGGACCTCCTCTTGCGCGACCGTCTTGGGCAGTGGACGTACCAGTTCGCCGTGGCGGTGGACGATCTCGAACAGCGCATCGACGTCGTCATTCGCGGCGAAGACCTGTTGTCATCGACCGGCAGGCAGCGCGCGCTGGCCCGGTTGCTGGGGCGCCGCACGCCGCTGCACTTCCTGCATCACCCGCTGGTGCGAAAGCCCGGCGGAGAGAAACTCAGCAAGTCGGCTGGCGATTCGTGCGTGAGCGAACTGCGCGCCGCCGGCAGGACGCGCGCAGCGGTGCTGGGGGCGGCCGCGCATCTCGCCGGGCTCATCGATCAGCCGCGAGCGCTGGAGCAGGGGGAGCTTCCGGAGCTGTTCCGGCACGGGTAGGGTGCTTGCTCGCTGCGCAGCCAGTGCGCAGTTTGCACGGATGCATTTTTCTGCCCCCCTCGCCGCCCTGTCGCTCGTCCTGAGTACCACGCTGGCCGCCCAGTCAGCGGGCGACTCCACGCTTCAGGCTGCCAAGCTCCCGGCGCTCACGCGCGCGCCGGTGATCGACGGCCGGCTCGATGACGCCGCGTGGCGTGCCGCGGTGCCGGTGAGCGACCTGCGCCAGCGCGAGCCGTTGGAGGGCGCGCCGGCGACCGAGCGCACCGAGGTGCGTGTCGTGTACGACAACGACATGCTGTACATCGGCATTCACGCCTTCGACAGCGAACCGAGCAAGGTGGTGGCGCGCATCCTCGAGCGCGATCGCATCATGCAGGGGAGCATGGATGGCGCGGGCCCGGAGTTCGGCGGTGACGACGCCGTGGCCATCATGCTCGACGGCTTTCACGATCATCGCAACGGCGTGGTGCTTGCCACCAATGCCAACGGCGCCGAGTTTGACGCGCTGCTCACCGACGAAGGGCGCGAGTTCAACGTGGACTGGCGCGGCATCTGGAAGGTGGCGTCGGTTCGCACGGCGGATGGCTGGTCAGCCGAGTTCGCCGTCCCGTTTCGGTCACTTCGATATCGCCCCACCGGCGATGAGTGGGGCCTGAACGTCTATCGGATGATTCGCCGCAAGAACGAGGAGGTGCTCTGGCGCGGATGGACGCGCAGCGGCGGCGGCTTTGCGCGCGTGAGCCTGGCCGGTCACCTGCGCGGACTCGACAGCCTGCCGCAGCCCGGCAAGAACATCGAGCTGCGTCCGTACGTGCTGCAGGGCCTCGACCGCGAGCGCAGCGAGACGACCAACCGGTTCGAGGACACGGGCCGGCACGGGATCGGCGGCGAGCTGAAGGCGCAGCTGCGGCCTGGCCTCGTGCTCGACGCCACGGTGAACACCGATTTTGCGCAGGTGGAAGCAGACA
>CAYHCW010000618.1:0-1932 GCA_964355025.1 uncultured Gemmatimonas sp.
GGTCATCATCCAGGCGGCCATCGGGCAGAAGATCATCGCCCGCACCACGGTGAAGCCGCTCCGCAAGGACGTGCTCGCCAAGTGCTACGGCGGCGATATCAGCCGCAAGCGCAAGCTCCTCGAGAAGCAGAAGGAAGGCAAGAAGCGCATGAAGAGCGTGGGCTCGGTGGAGATTCCGCAGGAAGCGTTCCTGGCGGTGCTGCAGGTCGATTAGCGGGCTTCGCCTGCATACCACGAAGCCGCGAAGGACACGAAGCGCCACGAAGGAACCCGGGGGAACTGCGATTGCAGTTCCCCCTTTTGCTTCCTTCGTGAGACTTCGTGACCTTCGTCTCTTTGTGGTGTGCGGTTGTCGTACGGTCTCGCGCACCGGCAATCGTTGTTACTGTTGTAGTGTGCCTTCCCTCGTCATCCAGACCTCGTTTCTCGGCGACACGGTGCTCACCACGCCGCTGCTCGCCGAGCTCGCCGCGCGCGGCCCGGTGGATGTCGTGGTCTCGCCGGCGAGCGCCCCGATCCTGGGCGGGCATCCGGCGGTGCGCGAGCTGATCGTCTACGACAAGCGCGGAGCTGACGCGGGGCTTGGCGGCCTTCGCCGTTTGGCACGGAGCTTGCGCGCCGCTCGGTACGACGCGGCATACCTCGCACAGGGCTCCCTGCGCAGCGCCGCGCTGGCGATTGCGGCGCGCATTCCGCGCCGTGTCGGCTTCGACACGTCCGCCGGGCGCGTGCTGTACACGGACCGGGTGCGCTATTTGCCTGACGCGCATCACACGGAACGGCTCTGGCGCCTCGCCGGCGGCAATGACGCGCCGTCGCCGGCCGCCGACGTCCTTCGTCCGCGCCTGTACCCCGGCGCCAACGAGCGCGCGGCCGTCGATGCCCTGCTCGGCGACTTTGTTGGCGACGGCCCGCTCGTCGCTCTGGCGCCGGGCAGCATCTGGGGCACCAAGCGCTGGCCGCACTTTGCCGAGCTCGCCGCCCGAGCCGAGGGCGCCCGGCTGGTGGTCATCGGCAGCGCTGGCGACGGCGCACTGGCCGCGCGCATCGCCGAAGCGGCGCCCGGGCGGGTGCTCGACGCCACGGGACGCCTCTCGCTGCTGGCCAGCGCCGAGCTCATTGCCCGTTGCGCCGTGCTGGTAGCCAACGATTCCGCGCCCACCCACCTGGCGTCCGGGGTTGGCACGCCGACGATCACGCTGTTTGGCCCCACCGTCCCGGCGTTCGGGTTTGGGCCCTTGGCGCCGCGCTCCGAATCGATCGGCGTGGAGCAGCTGGCGTGCCGCCCCTGCCACCCGCATGGCCCCGCCACCTGTCCGCTGAGGCATTTTCAGTGCATGCGTGACCTGGAGACCTCGCGGGTGCTCGCGCGCCTGCGCAAATTACTCGCTCCCACCACCGCGTCCTGATGCCCGCCTCGTCCACTTACATCATCGGCGTCGACCTCGGCGGCACCAACCTCGTCGTCGGTGCCATGCCGGCCGACGGCAGCCGCGAGATTGGCGTCCACTCGCTGCCCACACAGGCCAAGCTCGGCGCCGATGCGGTGGTCGACCGCATCTGCGCGATGGTCGAGACGGCAATCGCCACGACCATGCGCGAGACCGGGGCCACGCGCGCGCAGTTCGCCGGCGTTGGCATCGGGTCGCCGGGTCCGCTCGACCGCGACAAGGGGCTGGTGATCGTGACGCCGAATCTCGGGTGGACCAACTTCCCATTGCGCGACCGCGTGGCGAACCAGGTGGGCCTCACGGCCACGCTCGACAACGACGCCAACTGCGCCACGCTGGGCGAGTGGTGGCTGGGCGCGGCCAGGGGCGCGCGCAACGTCGTGGGCTTCACGCTGGGCACCGGCATCGGGGGCGGGCTGATTCTCGACGGCAAGCTGTACCACGGGGCCAGCGACGTGGCCGGCGAGATTGGCCACATGAC
>CAYHCW010000619.1:0-1926 GCA_964355025.1 uncultured Gemmatimonas sp.
TGGCGCACGGCGGCACGCTCTTTCTCGACGAGATTGGCGAGATACCCGGCAGCACGCAGGTGAAGCTGTTGCGCGTGCTGGAGGAGCGGCAGGTGACGCGGGTGGGAGGGGTGCAGGCCATCCCGGTGGACGTGCGGGTGATTGCTGCCACCAACCGCAGCCTCAAGGACCAGGTGGCGGCCGGGGAGTTCCGGGCCGACCTGTTCTACCGCCTCAACGTGCTGCGCATCTACCTGCCGCCGCTGCGCGAGCGGCGCAGCGACATTGGGCTGCTGGTGCGCCGGTTCGTCAACGAGTTTGCCACCATGCACGAGCGCGAGTTCCACGGCATCAGCGCCGAGGCCATGGACTGTCTGGTGAATTACTCGTGGCCGGGCAACGTGCGCGAGCTGCGCAACCTGGTGGAGAGCATGGTGGTGCTGGCGCACGGCCGCGAAATCGGGCTCAGCGACATTCCGCCCGGCATTCGCGAGGGGGGCAACGACCGGCTGCTGCCCATTCCCATTGGGTCGTTGCTGCGCGAGGGGGCCCGGGCTGATGGGCGCGAGCTCGAGTTCATTGTACGCAGCCTGCTGGAGCTCAAGCTGCAGATGGAAGAGCTGCGCCGGCGGGTGGACGACGACCGGGGGGTGTTGCAGCATCTGCACGCGTCAGAAGGGCGTCTGGTGGCCAGTTACGGGCCGGGCGGGGGCATTGAGCCCCCCGGTGTGGCCAGGCCGGGCAACAGCGTGACCATCAACCCCGGTATGACGATGGCCGAGGTGGAGCGGCTGGTGATTGAGAACGCGTTGCGTGAGACGCGCGGGAATCGTCGTAAAGCTGCCGAGATCCTCGACATAGGGGAGCGGACGTTGTACCGGAAGCTGAAGGACTACGGGGTTCCGGATGACATCGGAATATCGGACAATTAGTCCGATGTTGCCAAAAACTGGCTAGAAAGCATACAATTAGGCGGACGGAAAGACCGAGCCGACGAAGGCTTGGACCTCTCGTGTGACGGGAGAGGTGCGCCGGTCGCCGTATCATTTCATTGCATGTGACCGAGCACTTGAGGGTCCGTGAGCAAATCAGCGCATCAGGGCGATGACCCGATTATTGCCGGCACCGTGTTGCCGTTGCAGCGGGCGCAGGAGCTCATAGGGACACTGGCCGGCGTGGTGAGTGTGCGCATAGTGCCCACCGAGAGCGGGTTGGTGGACACCATACACGTGCTGACGACGGGCGACACCGTGCCCAAGCAGATGGTGCGCAATGTGGAGAGTGCGCTGATGGCGCACCTCGGCATGCGGGTGGACCATCGCAAGGTGAGTGTGGCGACCACGAGTGCGCGGCCGACGCCGACGCCCGGGGCCATCGAGGCGATACCGGAGGAGCGCAAGACCGGCGACCGGAGCGCTGTGGCGAAGGTGCTGACGCGCACGCTGTACTTCGAGGATGTGGAGATTCGCGGGTCGCGGGCGAAGGGCGTCGGGTGCAAGGTGACGCTGCGGCGCGGCGACGACGTGTTTGTGGGCGATGCGGAGGGTGTGGAGAGCGACCGCAGCCGGGTGGAGCTGGCGGCGCGGGCGACGTTGAGTGCGATTGCCAAGAGCGAGAGGGAGGATGGCCGAGTGCTGGTGCTCGAGGGGACCAAGGTCTTTGAGGCCTTTGACCGCGAGTTCGTGTTTGTGGGCGTGACGGTGCGGATGGGGCGTGAGAGCGCCTTGCTGACCGGGAGCGCGACGTTGAAGGACAGCGCCGAGACGGCGGCGGTGCTGGCTGTGCTGGATGCAACGAACCGGTGGGTGGCGGGGCGGGCGACGTAGCCCAGGCCGACACGCAGCGGACAACTGAAGGTGGGGTTCCCGTTCCCGAGCGAGCGTAGGTGAGCTGAGCGGTACCGGTGCACATGTGCACCACGAGCGAAGCCGACCCAAGCGGCAGCAC